>NZ_JADBTF010000470.1:0-3039 GCF_020246295.1 Microcystis sp. M090S1
CTATACCTATCAATCGTTTCCCCTTTTTTTAAGTTTCTTCTCTTTTTGTTAAGAAAGATCCGACTAATGGATAGCTTAATAAGGGGGGCAGGGGGGATCGGCACCTCCCTTATTAAGGGGGGATTAAGGGGGGATCTATCTTCAATTTAATTATCTTTTGCCGTAGTAATGGCCATAGTAACGATAATTGTGGTCTTTCCGACTAACATTATTAGCCACTAAACCTAACAGGGAAATGTGGGATAATCTCAGATCTTCGATCAGATTTTTCAGCGCAAAGCGATCGGTTTTGCCCAGTTTGGTGACGAGAATTAGGCCAGTGGCCATGGCGGCGAGAATTTTCGCATCGGCAAAAGCGGCGAGCGGTGGTAGATCGTAGATAATTAGATCGAAAGCGTGGTCTTGCTGTAATTGCAAGATCATCTCCTGCATTCTCTGGGAAGAAAGCAAACGGCTTGGATCTGGGGGAATTGAACCGGCGGTAAGAATCGATAAATTCTCGTAACGGGGTAGAGGTTGAATTGCCTCGTTCCAATCGAAACCCTCGGCGAGGACATTACTAAGGCCGTGGTCGTTATCGAGATTAAGTCGTAGGTGAATCTGGGGTCGTCGCAGGTCGGCATCCACCAATAAGACTTTTTGTCCCATACGAGCGGCAGCCTTAGCGATATTTATTGCCGTAGTAGTTTTACCATCTCCCGGTGATACAGAACTAATCACGAGGGACTTGAGGGGGGAATCGGAACCGAGGAGGCGAATATTGGTGTTAAGAGTGTGGAAAGCCTCCGAGAAGGGGGAGAAATTATAGTAGTAGGGGTTTTCGTTGGCTGATTTCGCAGTGGTATTAGGGATAGTAAGTTGTTGACCAGCGACTGTTAACTGGGGTAGGGCGGCGGTGATCACTTTTTCGATCGTGCCAAGGTCTTTTTGCCAAGGAATTGCGCCCAAAAGGGGTAGTTTGGTATCTTCTTTTAGTTCATCTGCACTGTGGTGAACGGGGTCTAATCTTTCAGCTAAAAAGGCCGCCCCTAGGCCTAGTAACAGGCCACCAATAACCCCTAAAGCCAGATTTCGCACGGGTTTAGGAGAAACGAATTCTTCCTCTACTTCTGGAGGAGCGATCAATTGCCAAGGCACCACTTGTTGTGCCACCTTGAGTTGGAGTTTTTGTTGTTCCTCCAGAAAACGGCCGAGACTGGTGGTGGCAATTTCCAATTCTCGCTGCAAATCCGTATAACGACGGGCTAAAACCGCCAGATTTTTGACCGAGGCTTTCTGTTGTTCGAGGGCTTGGGCAAGGGATTCTACCTTAATTTCTAGGGTTTGGCGACTGTTAGCGGCTTCCACCAATTGCTGGGTTAATTCTACCCGCAAAGCGCTTCGTGATACCAAAGCCGGGGAATTACCCACTGTCTGGGGCAGTTTTTCCCCTAGGGTTCTCTGGGCTTCGTTTTGCAGTAGGGGCAGTAAATTAGCCCGTTTTTCCTCTAGGGTGGCGATTATCGGGCTATCCTTGGCAAAAACTGCCGATTGTTTCGCCAATTCCACTTCCACTTCTTGCAACTGCTTGAGCAAATCTTGATAACCGGGAGATTCACTGAGATAAGTAGCGATAATTGCTTGATTAGGGTCTAATCCCACCTGTTGCTGTAAAGCTTGAGAGCGAGAGTTAATTTCGTTAAGGGCGACTTGGGCGACTCTGTACTCCTGTTCGATGCTGGTTAACTGTTGCGATAAACGAGTCGCTTCTTTGTCAGGATCAAGGAAATTGTATTGCTGCCGGAATTGCTGCATTTGTTTTTGTAGAGAATTAACTCGTTCCTGCAGCACGGGCAATTGAGCATTGACAAAATCCAAACCTTGATTAATTTCGGTCTTGCGTTCCTGAGAACTATAGTTTAGGTAATGACGGGCTAAATTGTCTAAAACCAGCTTGATTTTTTCTGGTTCCGCATCTTGATAGGAAATTTCTAAAACTTTCGTATCTTTTAGTTGACTAACTTTGAGATCAGATTTGCCAGTCTTACTAATTAAATCACTGTAGGTAAAGTCGGGATATTGAGGAGTTATTTTACTAAGGATGGGGTTAAGGAGTTGAGGACTGGTTAAAACAGCGATTTGGGTATCATAATCGATGTCTTCACCACCTAACTGAGGTAGGATATCTTGGGCTGCCAGTCTGGAAGAACTTTTATTTTCCTCGATGGGTTGACCGATGAGCAGCAGGAATTTACCTTGATAGATAGGGGTTTTTAAGAAAGTATAAGTAGTGATCGCACTTGTCACCCCTAGGGTGATGCCAGCGATTATCAACCAGCGATGCTTGACCACAGAAAGGACTTGACGCAGGTTGATTTCTTCTTCTTCCTGCGTCACGGAGGGGATAAAAGCCGGTTGAGCAAAAATTGTTAGATTTTCCTGGCTTTGGGCTTTCAAAGCCCCGTTTTGTTGGTTGTTCATCATTAATCAAATAGTCAAGGGATAACTGTATTAGACCGCATCTAGTATGCCAGTATAGCTTGAGAATAATTTGGGAATTTGTCCAAACATGGTATCTATTTAAAATAGCCTCAAACCCTTATAGAGTCAGGAATATGACATCTAAAGCTGAGATTGACTTCGGGACACTTTAAGGATATAAACGGCAACCAGCTAGAGAACTGGAATTTCACTGGCAGGCCATTAACCCTTAAAAGTATTGCTATGCAAAGATCATAGCCGAAAAAGCCAAACTACGGGTTTCCCTGTGGATGCGGTTTAAAAGATTTTGCGGTAGCAATCTGGCTCGATTAATTACCGCTTCATCATAACACCATGCTACAATGGCGACTCTAGTTTTTCCAGAACTACTAACTTTTGTCCTGCCGCATCTTATATTCCAGCTTGCTGATAATCCTCCCGACAAATCAGAACATCCATAGTGGGACTTAAACAAATTTCAAGCCCAAACAAAGCCTAAACTGGCTTTGTAAGCGGCAAACACATCCCGATTCTCGGTCAGCCACTCAAAGAAACGGAAAGACATCGCTGTCCGAAAAG
>NZ_JADBTF010000471.1:0-7107 GCF_020246295.1 Microcystis sp. M090S1
CGAAAAAAAGCCATTTATGAGGGAACCTTCCGCACGCCAGATTATTTCATCTACGATCCTTTCGATGGCAATTCTTTACAAGGATGGCATTTAGGAGCAGACCAACGCTACCATTCTTTAGAACGAAACGAGCGCGGCTGGTTATGGTGCGAAACCTTAGGCTATTGGTTGGGAACTTGGGAGGGGACTATTGACCGAGAAACGGCAATTTGGGCGAGATTTTATGACTCGGAAGGCAATTTAATCCCCTTGCCAGAAGAAGCGGCACAAGAGCAAGCGGCCGCGGCCCAGGAGCGAGCGGCCGCAGCACAGGAGCAATTAAATGCTACTCAGCAAGCTCTGGAAGAGGAAAGACAGCGTTCTCAACAGCTGGCGGCTCGTTTGCGAGAAATGGGGATAGACTTGTAGTACAAGTGTGGGGAGCTTTTTGCCTGACTGACGGACATATTTTCAACACAATAAGTGGTCGTGCCAAATTAATTTCCTAAACCTTGACGAGGAATTCTGTAAACTTCGATCAAAAGCCGCGTAAATTCTGTATTTTCTCTGGAAGTCTTAGATATAGCTTTTAAAATTGTGATCGTAGCGGCAAGCTAATCCAGATCAATTAAACTTCTTCCTCACTCCCGACTTTGTTAGTATCATGAAACCTAACTCTGGCCGTAAACGGTTATTATCCCTGATATCTGCCGTTTCTTGTAGTTCCCTCTTGATTTTATCCCCTCTAGCCCAGAGAGCGCAAGCAGACGATATTACGGATGCCTTAGAAGCGGTAATTGAATATACGGCTCAATTACACCAGATCAATTTTAAGTATTTGTTAAGGGATGGCCCGATAACCACTCCCTGCGGCGTAATTTCCCTAGCGGCTTTCTGCACTGTAGATAATACAGTCTATGTCAATCTCAAGCAAGTTACTGGTATTAGCGATAATCCTTTATTTCCCCTTTACGCCGTCGCTCACGAGGCCGCTCACGCTGTTCAGTGGAATCGGGGTATTGGTGGCATCGATGAAGGTGGGATGAGCATCGGCATTGAATTACAGGCCGATTGTCTAGCGGGAGATACCCTTTCCTGGTTATTTACCGAAGCTAGAGGTTTATCCAAACAGGATTATATGCTAGCGGGAAAACTTCTAGGGGAAGCGGCCTCGGAAGTGGGCGATTTTGAAGCTCCTAATCGCTCCCACGGGACACCGCAACAGCGAGGTGATTCGGTCTTACAAGGATTCTACGGGGAAAATCATGAAGCTTGTATGCGTTAGCTAACACTCAAGGCTATATTTCCCCTAGAATGCCTAAAAAAGCTTAAAAAACTACTGTAACCCTAACCAAGATAACAGACCTTGGCCAGTTAGATACTCGATCAACAGGGTGATCACAAAACCAATCATAGCGGCTCTACCGTTGAGGCGCTCGGCATAGTCATTAAAGCCAAATTTGGGATCTTCTAATTTGGGGGTTTGAGTCGGTTGTGGTTCAGTCATAATCTTTACAGGCTGTTTACATTTCTTTACTATTCTAGCGGAGTTAGAACTTAGGGTGTAACTAATTTCTAACTCCTCCCTATTTGCCCTAATCTCGACCGTTAAGGGCGATTAAAAGGCGCAGAATAAAGATAAATAGGTTGATATAGGTCAAATACATCGATAAAGCAGCGCTGAGATACTGCTCATCTCTGTAGGTACGGGGCAAGATGTAAAAGTCCACCACTGCCGAGCCGGCAAACAAGAAAACCCCGATGCCAGAAATAGCGATTTCTAACCAGGTGGGAGTAGCGCCACCAAAGATAGAGAAAATTAGCTGACCAATGAGAACAATAAAGAGAGCGAGAATACCGATGCTAACGGTTTTAGTCAGGGCTAAACCATCTTTTTCCGACAGATTCGAGCCGATATTCCGTCCCAACACAAAAGCAATGCCGCAACCGAGGGCAGCAATTGCTACTCCTCGCAAACCGACACCGGAAGTACCTAAGGCCACATAGACGATTCCACTGAGAGTATAGCCAGAAAGAAGGCTATAGAGAGTCAGTAGGGGCAGAGCAGTGCCTGTATTGCCTCTTTCGGCAGTATTACGGGCGACAAAAAATAAAATAATCTCGGCAACCAGGGCGACAAAGAAAGTCGGGAAGAAAATCTGGGGATAGGATTGGATCACACCTAAACCGCCATAGGTTCCCACCGCAGTCAAAATTAGACCGCCACCGAGATAGGGCAGGGCCTTGGGGATAACATTAGGGCCGATAAGAGCTTGGCTTTTAGCCTCGCGTAAAGCTTGACGAAAGTTACTGGTATTACTCATGGTTACTAGGATTCGAGATACTTGTCTCAATCAATCTTGTTAAACAGAAACTATTCTTGATTAGTTCGTCAAGAATGCCGAATCGCAGGGAAGAAAAAAAAGTAATTTTTCCCCCAGCATCGATTCCCTCTTGATTGTAACGAAAAGACTGGTGATCGAGCTAGAAGCCACATTTTTCACCCCCCTTGACCGCTCAAGTTACCGTCAACAGAAGCCCGATTCAAGGCGATAATGTCCCGTAAACTGGATATTTCCTGTTTTTATTAATTACAATCTTCCGAGTATCCCCTGACCTAAAGCCAAACCTGTCACCAACATTCCTAACACTAGAAAAGGCTGGGCGCTGGCTTGATATTTGACATCATTTTTGAGCGGATCCCGCAGAAAATACATATCTTGGAAAGTGATCTGAGGGATAATTAATAACAGTAAAATAGCGGCATAAAGATTCTGATGAATACTAATCAGATAACCCGCAATTCCTGCTTGAAAAACATCGATCATAATCACGCAAATCCAAGCCGAGGTGGTAATTCCAAACATAACTGGCAAGGATTTTAAGCCTAATTTTTCGTCACCTTCCACACTTTTAAAGTCATTAACTACAGCAATGCCTAACCCCGCCAAACTATAGATGAGGGTTAGGATCATAATTGTCCCATTTAACTGACCAAAAAGGGCGTGACCAGCCCACCAAGGTAATGCTATATAACTAGCACCGAGGGCATAATTTCCCAGCCAACCATTTTGTTTTAATTTTAAAGGTGGCGCTGAATAAATATAGGCGATAAAAGAACCAAATAGGGTTAAACAGAGCATGATCGGGAAATCATGACCGGCCCAGCGATCGAGAAGATAAGCTATTCCTAACCCAGCTGCTAATAAAACCAAAATCTGACCGACCACTTGCGGAATAGAAATTGCCCCCGAAGGAATCGGGCGATAGGGTTCATTAATTGCATCGATTTCTCGATCGTAAAAATCATTTAAAGTTTGGGTATAACCGGTCATCAATGGACCGGAAAGTAACATACAGGTGGCCGCTTTTAAGACATCTTCTAAAGACCAAGTATAATTCCCCGATGAAGCAGCCCCACAGACAACCCCCCAAATTAGGGGAATCCAAGTGATCGGCTTCATCAATTGTAAGCGGATTTTCCAGAGGGAAGTTTCTGCCGATGAAGCCCCTTTCATCCCCAATAATTGGCGAGTTTTTGCGCCTCGATTATCCTTGTTTTCTATCTCGGTGTTCGACATAATCCCTTAAAAAGAAATAATTAAGTAACCGTCTTGGAATTTTGCCCCTTTTACCGCTCGTCCGGTTAGAGGCGGTGGTACATCAATATTACGCCGTTGATCTCCCGCTTCGATGGTTAATTCTGGACCCGATTGCGTCAGTTTTACCTGTTTTTTCTCGAATCCGGGTAAATAAACCTTGACCTGACCGGCTGCCGTATCGATTATTAACGGTTTGGGCGGCTGCACCGTGAGAAAATTGGGTAACTCGGCGATTAACTCCTGCCAATCTTCTCCTTGACGGTCGGGTAAAATCGCAGCCGGCAGCGGGGCAAAATCCTCCGTGGCACTCTGACAGCGATTAAAAATCACTCCCCCCACATTTAAACCGATTTGCTGCGCCGCACCCCAAAGATATTTGGCATCTGCGATCGCAAGTGGATCATCATTGGTGACTAGATAGGCTAAAACTCGCCGAGGATCGGCTAAAGCCGAGCGCCCCTCGTCTAAAATGTTATTATCAGCCTTCTGCCCTAAACCGTCGGGATTAAAGGAGAAATTCAGCACGGCAGCGGCAATCGGTTGGAAAAAGGGAGAAAGGGTGCGACCAATCTCGGAATCACTGAAAACCTGCCGAAAACGCCGTAAATACCAGCCACCCACCTCTGGAATCCCCAACATTCTCAGGCTGTTGATATCTCCGCTGCCGTCGTAGATGATGACATCGTAATTTCCGCTTTTATCCTGTTCCCGCAGGAAATTTAAAGCTAGAGCTTGATCCATTCCGGGTAAAATGCCCAACTCTTGACCATAAACATTTTTCAAGGTGGGAGAACGCAAATACTGCTTTTCCAGTTCCTTGACTTCTTCCCAACTTTTTTCTAGTAAGTGGGTACTACTAAGCTGGACAACCGAGAGATTAGGCGCAATTTCCGTAATAGAGGAGCTAGGGGAGGCCTTGAGGAGTAATCCCCAAGCAGGGCCAGAATCTTGACCGATCAAGAGAACTTTTGACCCCAGACCAGCCATTTTTCTTGCCGAAGCGATCGCTATCGTACTGCGACCGCTGCCCCCCTTGCCCAAAAAGGTCAAAATTAAGGACATAGTTAATTCCTAAGCGTTATATTTAGATGAGTTTGAGTTCATCCTCAAAAAACCAAGTAGCGGTCTTATCATCGAACAGGACAACAGCACCAATACCGCTGCCATCGGTCATCTTAAAGTTTTTGATGACACCCACTTTACCCAATTTACCCGCTACATCCGAGTTAACGCGGTCTCTTAAGCGACAGACCTTGACTTTTTGCCCGATTTCCATTACTTCCACAGTTTTAATAAGACGATAATTCAATAAACCAATCCTAAGTTTAATATAAATTCGTGTCAGATAAACCCCCCAATGCTCTTCAGTTATCGGTCTTTCTCAGATCATCTGCACTTAGCGATCATATATACTAAGTAGTTGGACAAAATCAACTTCTTGGTTAGGATGGGCAAGAGGCAATAGGCAATATGCAATAGGCAATAGGCAAGAGGTAAGCCGCCCCGATGTCGGGGGGATTGGGGGGGTAAGAGGCAAGAGGTAGTTAGATATGTGCAATTAATTGTGTCTAGCTACTCAAAAAAAAGGGTTTTATTTGGTTTCTGGGGCAGGATTTTGGAGATTTTCTATTTGTTCTCTTTGCTTGCGTTTAAACTCCTCGGCCGCTTCGTTGATATTATTGAGGGTGTCTTCCTGAAATTCCGCTCCGTCCCGGCTACGACGAAAATTACTATTATGAATCAAGTCTAAAGGATTAAAACCACCGAGATCATCCCTGCCATCGGAACTACGTTCATTTTTTTGATAATCTGGCTGACTGGGGTTCAAGCTTTGAGCTAACACTTGCGGATTAAAATCAGCCCCGACCAATAAAATAGTAGCTAGGAATAAAGACGATTTGATTAACATTTTTTGAGTATTCATAATCTAACTAACTCCTCAGAAAATTAAGTGGGTAGGTGTTAAAAGTTGTCAGCCCCCCCCTTATCAAGGGGGGCAGGGGGAATCAGAGGCAAAATCTATCTTCAATTTAATTATAACTACTTACTTGTCTAGTTTTTGGTGGTGAGAAAGTTGCAGGCTTTTCAGTGAAAGTAAACTGATAACTGGTAACTGATAACTGATAACTGATTTAAGCAAAACGACGACGAAGTAAGGGCTGAATTGCCAAAAGGATTAGCAGATCGAAAGCTAAGAGCAGGCCTAAAACTGTCAAGAAATTGAGGTCAAGCCAAGGGGTTTGTAAGACTATGCTATCAAAAGACCAGTGCTGATTGAAATAAATATAACGGATCGGTTCGATCGCATAGGTGAGAGGGTTGAGACTAGCGATTACTTGTAACCAATCTGCCATAAAGTTTAAGGGAGCGAGGGCGGTACTGGCAAATAAAAGCGGTAAATTGGTGACGAAAATGACGGCGATTAATTCGATATGTCCGGGTAGAGCAAAGGTTAAACTGAGACTTAAGGCAGTCATACCCAAAACTATTAGGAAAACAATCAAAGCGATCGCACCTAATCCAGCTAAACTGGGACATCCTGCCCCTAAAAAGGCACTAGCGGCCACGATCGAGGCGGTTTGGATGAAACTGAGGGCGATAATATAGATGGTAGAAGCGGCCACGATCGAGTAACGAGTGGTTAAAGGCGCTACCAAGAGACGGTTAAGAAAGCCAAATTCTCGATCGAACATTACCGGTAAACCGGCATTGAGGGCCCCAGAAAAAGCGGTAAAGACAATCACCCCGGGGGCGAGAAATTTAGCATAACTGAGATCGTTGCCGAATAGACCCTGGGGAGCCTTATAAAACAATGCCCCGAATAAAATCAGCCACATAAAGGGCTGAATTACCCCCGCGATTAGGGTTGAAGGACGACGTTGTAATTGGATGAACAGACGTTTAGTCATGGCCAGAGTTTCTTGCAGAAATTCCCCTAGCACATTTCCCCCATCGTCCACCGTTGCTGCTCTAGTGGGATTGGGGGCTAAACTAGCTTTTAAGGAAGAAGGTGTGATGGTTTGGCTCATGAAATATTTACCTCTAATGCAGTCTCAACGAGTAATTTAGATAGTCAACAGTTTATAAGTGATCAGATGGCTCTCTTGGGGTTCCGGTGATCAGCAAATCCTCTCGAAGAAAAGGCTGACACCCTACCACTTCTCCAATATACAAGAGGCGCAAGCCCTGGGGGAAAGGAATGTAAATATTTATTAAATTGTAGCTTTTAATACAATGCGGGGGGGGAAGTGTGTATTTTGTCTTTGAGCATTCGCTTGTCATTGTTTTGGGTTGCCCTATCGCTTAACCCAAATCTAAATGTCACGCACTCAAATCATCGAAAATTTTGGGTCTGAAACCCCGTCGTTCTACGACGGCTTTACTGTTAAATATTAGCGCATTTACACGATATATGCTAGAATGCGAGATATGGAAAAAGCCTATTCGTTTCGATTTTACCCAACACCCGAACAAGAGTCGCTATTGCGGCGCACTTTGGGCTGTGTAAGATTGGTTTACAATAAAG
>NZ_JADBTF010000472.1:0-2689 GCF_020246295.1 Microcystis sp. M090S1
ATTGTTCCCAGTATTATTACTACTAATACTATCCATAAAGGGTGTCTTTTTCCTTTATCTTTCCGAAAGTCCTTGACTTGTTTTAGTTTTTCTATTAAGCTCAACATATGTTTTAAAAGTTGGCGGTCACTTATCATTTTACCTGACAGTGATCGCTTTTACTTTTGATATTCTGATGGGAGAATGAATCAGCCCTACCAACCGGGGGGGGTTCTTGCCTCTTGTCTCATCTCAACAGGCAATTTAAATACGCGGGCAGCCCCTGTATCTTACTTTCTACCCCGATTGACCTTAAGTGGGACAATTAGATCAATGCACAATTAAAGCTTTTTGTCAAGAAAATAATATTAAACTTATTATTGATGTCTGCCATGCCCACGCCCAAATTATCTGGCAATTAGCGATTAATTAAGCTACCCTAACTAATATCCCCCCATTTGCCTCGATTTAGAACTGGCTTTTATCCGTCCCCACCTTATTATCGATTTTTTCCAGAATATTATGTCTGAAACTATCACTCCCGCCATTAGCGATCGCATCTGTAAACACATGAACAAAGATCACGGTGATGCCGTGCTTTTCTACGCTCAAGTTTACGGTAATATTACCGATGCAGAAACTGCTCAAATGCTCTCCATCGATCCCCAAGGCATGGATTTAGCCGTAGAAAAATTAGGGGAGAGTCAAACAATTAGAATCCCTTTTGAGCGCACCCTAGAATCAGCCAAGGATGCCCATAATATTCTCGTTGAGATGCTAAAAGTTAATCAAACCACCCCTTGACAAAGCCCGATTTTGCGACTATCACCGAAAAAGACCAACCTAGAGAATTAGCCCATGAATCAGGTTAATAGTACGGGAATAAAAATACCCAAGTCTGGCTGGCGTTTACTGCCTTTTTTAGTCTTGGGTGTGCTAGTTTTTGCCTTTAATTCCTCCCTAGAATTAAATTATCTAGTTAAGGGTTATATTACTCTCTTGGAATTACAGACAGGCATCGTGGTTTTATACTTTCTTTTGGCTAAATTAGGGAAATCTCAAAAATTATGAGAAATAGAACTATAGCGGCTTTACTAGCCTTTTTTCTTGGTTATCTTGGCATCCATAAGTTTTATCTAGGGGAGAATTTGGCAGGTGTTCTCTATCTACTTTTCTTCTGGACTTTTATCCCTGGCATCATTGCTTTTTTTGAATTTATTGGTTTAATCATCATGTCAGATCAAGCTTTTGATGCTAAATACAATCCTAACTATCTCCCCAGCAGTAGAGAGCGAGGACTGCCGGAATCAGGTCAGCAAAAAACCGCTACTTTACTCCAGCTTAAAAAACTTTACGATCAGGGAATTATTACTGCTGAAGAATACGAAGAAAAACGCAGAAAATATTTAGATTCTCTTTAAAAAAATATGTCTAATCTCTCTCCTCGCCCTCCCGAATCTTCCGAGTGGATCTGGCTGTCTTTAGTCCCAGTTTTCGGTGGGCTTGCCATTGCTAATGCTGGCAAAAAAAACAATAACCAAAGTTGGTTATCCGTCGGCATTGCCTTGACAATTATCTCCCTTATTTTCCTTACACAAGAGTCTTTTATCGTAATTTGGTTTGCCCAAATCGGCCTGGGTTTATACATCCGTCAACAGCTTAATTCCCATCCAATAGCTTCGGCAAATAGAACCGATTCCAGACAGTCATCCCCTCCTCTCGAAAAAATTGATATTAACAGCTGTTCCACCAACGATCTGGTTTATAAATTAGGGTTGCCGATTGTCTATGCCAATGATATCGTTTCTGTCCGTAATGAAGGACATATTTTTACCCATTTGGAAGAATTACACTTCTTGGCTGGTTTACCAGAAAATTATCTCAAAAAACTGGAACCTTTGATTATCTTTGCCTACGATATTCGCCAAGAAGTTGACGTTTCTTGGCGTTGTTTAAACTACCACTCCGTTGAGGAATTAGTCAATCTCGGTCTTGACTTTTCCTTGGCCGATAAAATTGTCGCCGAAAGAGAAAAAAACGGTGTCTATCGTTCGGCCATCGAAGTGAGAAACCGGACAGGTATTCCCTTAAAATCCTATCAGCAATTGCTCTAATTAGCTTGATTCTAGTTATAGCTTGAATTGCTTTTCTAGCAAAGACACGATCCAACTTCTAGGTAAAAAACGGGGCAGATTGACGATAATTTTATTAGCAAATTTACCGGCTACCACGTTGGGGCGTTTGTTTGCCAAGGCGGTTAAAGCCTCTTGTACCACCACTTCTGCCGAATCTAACCGGCCGTTTTTGCCCATCAAAGCCCTGGGAAATCGGGCCACCTCAAAAAAATTCGATTCCGTCGGACCGGGGCAAAGAGCGAGGATTTCAACGCCTTTGTCCTTATTTTCTGCCCAGAGAGACTCGCTAAAGCTGAGGACAAAGGCTTTTGTCGCCGCATAGACGGAAAGATAGGGCAGCGGTTGAAACCCGGCAATGGAAGCAACATTGATAATTGCCCCCCCAGTGCCGGCAAGCATGGGAAGGAGAAAATAGTGGCTTAATTCCACCAATACCAGATTATTGGGACTTAAACGCTCAACAAGAGTATAATAGAGTATAATCGTTATAGAATAAGCACTTTACGTTGAAAAATCGGCGATGAAAGAGACAACCCCAGCCGCGATGCCCCCGTGCTTTGACCGATGGTGTCGGC
>NZ_JADBTF010000473.1:0-2521 GCF_020246295.1 Microcystis sp. M090S1
GATGTTAACCAGAAATTTGACAGCCTACAGAAGGATTTTAACCAGAAATTTGACAAAATCGACGAACGGCTAACTAAGCTAGAGGTAGGACAGGCAAAACTAACTGAGAAAGTCGATGGGATGGATAGAAGACTAGAAAAGGTGGAAGGAACCCAAAAAAATCAAGTTTGGACGTTAATTATTCTTTTAGGAGGAGCGATCGGCACGGCAGCGTGGCGCTCTTTCTTTTCTGGTAATCCTTAGAAATATTACTATAATTTCTCACTTTAGGGTAGTTATGAGGGGAAATTAGCAGATGTGAAACTCAGGTTAAAAATAAGGGATATTTAACCCATCCTACCGATAATTATGCTTTCCTCAACCATCTTTTTAACAATCGCCACAATGCCACTATTATCCCCCCAATTAAAACTAAAGGAAACTTAACCACCCCCAGAAAGAAAGCAACGATTAAGGGATATTTTCGGGTTTCTAATTGCCGAATTTCATCATCGCACTTTTGAACATATCCTGCTAACCCCAATGCTTGATATAATTCCCGCGCTTGAAGAATTGCTTCTTTCGCTTCCGATATACGTTTGAGTTTATAGTAGGTAAGTCCCAGATTAAACCAAGCTTTCGCTTCACCCCCCCGATCACCGATTTCCCGTGTGATTGCTAAGGACTGTTGATAAAACTCGATCGCTTTTTGGTATTCTCCTAGGGAATCGTAAACATTGCCTAAATTGCCGTAGGAATACGCTTCACCCCCCCGATCACCGATTTCGCGTGTGATTGCTAAGGACTGTTGATGAAACTCGATCGCTTTTTGGTATTCTCCAAGGGAATTGTAAACATTGCCTAAATTATTGTAGGAAGACGCTTCACCCCCCCGATCACCGATTTCCCGTTTGATTGCTAAGGACTGTTGATGAAACTCGATCGCTTTTTGGTATTCTCCTAGGGAATAGTAAACATTGCCTAAATTATTGTAGGATTTCGCTTCACCCCCCCGATCACCGATTTCCCGATCGATTGCTAAGGATTGTTGATAAAACTCGATCGCTTTTTGGTATTCTCCTAGGGAATAGTAAACATTGCCTAAATTATTGTAGGAATTCGCTTCACCCCCCCGATCACCGATTTCGCGTGTGATTGCTAAGGACTGTTGATGAAACTCGATCGCTTTTTGGTATTCTCCTAGGGAATAGTAAACATTGCCTAAACTGGTGAGGGATGCGAAATATTTCCGGTTGGTTTGCTCTTCCTGTTGTTGGTAAACAGTGACTAATTCAAGGTAATAATCGGCTAGGGTTTGATAATACCCGCGTCGGGTGAGAAAATCCTCGATAGCACGGAGAATATCAAAAGCATTGTCGTACTCGGTTAACTGATAGTGATGATAGAAAATTTCTAGGTAAGGTTGCACATCGTTGAGGATTTCCCAGGAGTCGGGTTGAGCAATAGAAAGATAATAGGCGATCGCTTTTTGGTGTAATTCCCTTTGATCGCCGGCTTTGTATTGTGCATATTCCCAAACTAAAGGCTGAAAACTAAAAATTCGCTGGCGATTTTCCTCTTTTTCTTCTAATAATGATCGTCGCTGTAATTCTCGCAGATCTGCCGTGATCTCGGATAGTGCGATCTCCGGGTAATTATCCATCACTGCTTTGGCTGCCGGAGAATCAAATTCTCGGCGATAAATGCTGGTTTTAGTGAATAATTCTTGCTGTCTTTGGCTAAGTCGCTGAAAACTAGCATCTAAAACTAAAGCAATTCCCACTGTCTCTTGACGATGGCTCCCCACCACCTGCGGATCGCTCAAAAGTTGCGATAAATTTCCTAATCCTAAGTCCGCTAACCTTTCTAAACTGGGGTTTTGCGGAAATTCTGCTAGGAGTAAATCCGCCACCAATCGCAGGAGTAATGGATGACCATCCACCCGTCGAGAAAAGTTCTCTAGATCCCCTGTTATTTGCGATTCCGCTAACAATTGCGCCCCTTCAGGAGGTTTCAAACCTTTTAGCTCGATCCAACGGTTAAAACCCTTAGGTTTTGGCTTGTCTCTGGTGGTGACTATAATTTTGCTGGTGTCACCTTTTTCTATCCAAGCAGTGAAAAACTGCTGATAAAATTCATTATTCCAAGAACCATCTTCCCCTAATAAAATCTCTAGATTATCGATAATAATTAGGTGGCGATGGCGTTGCAATTGTCTGATTAAAGCTTCCTGTAAATCTATTTCTTTTTCGGGGACGGGATAACCAAATTCCGTCAGGAATTGGCGAGCTAAACCACTAAATCCGCCCAGATTTCCCGCTTCCCACCAAAAGGGAAGGCGTTTTGGGAATAAATCTTCATCGTCCCCTAGGGAAGGATCGAGGGTAATTTCCTCCTCAAAAATTGGCTCTTCGTTACCCTTTATGCTAAATCAACAGACAAGATGCCAAGATAACATACTTCTAACCCAAAAATTCCGAAAGTTTCTAAAGCCATAGCCTCTCCGTTTTATTAGTTTAAGTTTATTGTTGATTCCCTCGAC
>NZ_JADBTF010000474.1:0-18791 GCF_020246295.1 Microcystis sp. M090S1
CGAGAATTTGAAAATAAAGAAGAACTGGAAAAAGTAGTCAATCAGCTTTTAAATGAAGGGGGATTGATTATTAAATGGAGTAGAAAACTTAAAAATAAGGGTAATGCTGTCAATGTAACTTAAATGCGTAAAAGCTTAGTAGCGGAACCGAGCAGAGTTCCAGTTGAACTCCATAAACCAACCTGATGAGTTTGGGCTAAAGGGTCTGCCGGAGTTTCATCCCATAACCCTAAAGAAGTTACCGAGAGATTGTCATTAGCGGTAAATGACCATCCCACCGTCATGTTCGTTGCATCAAAATTTCTGAACAGAGAACCACCCGTAAAGCTTTGTAAAGCAA
This sequence comes from Microcystis sp. M090S1, assembly GCF_020246295.1. Taxonomy (NCBI): domain Bacteria; kingdom Bacillati; phylum Cyanobacteriota; class Cyanophyceae; order Chroococcales; family Microcystaceae; genus Microcystis; species Microcystis sp. M090S1. The sequence continues at coordinate 341 of NZ_JADBTF010000474.1, forward strand.
CGCTCGCTTGAGCTTGAGTCGGAAAAAATAAAAAAGGAATGACTAGAGTAGAAACGGCGGCTAAGTTTTTGAGCATTCTAACTTCTCTTTTTTGCTAAATATTTTAAGTGCGATCGCCACCCTCGCAGCCAGATCAAGCAACAGCCTAACCCAAACCCGCGAATAGCAGAACTATACACAGTCCCCCCCCATAACTGTATTAAAAGCTACAATTTAATAAATCTTTATATTTCCTTCTTAATCTCTATAAAGAAACCGCAGAACCGAATCGGTTGTGAACAGCCCACCCCTTTACGGAAGAGATGAACTAAGATTGTGAGTAGGTAGGACTAAGCAGCAATTTATCCAGTTCATTTAAGATGCGCTCTTGGCTGCGGGGCTGTAACCGTTTTAGATAACGCTCGGCTGGTTTTAAGATTATGTAACGCCACATCCTAACTCAGCCTTTAACTTTACTAAGGACTTGCCAGGATCGCGCCCTTCTAAATATTCCTGATAGGCTTTCTTTCCCACTTCAATTTCTTCAGATCGATCAATTACGATCAATGGAAAACACTATGGGGTAGAAGTAAGGGGAAGAGTATTTGATCATCTGTCTCCTCAAGGAATGAAACGAGAGGATTGGCTAAAGATTTTCATTGCCAAAGTGAAGAGTTTATAAGCTACAATGTGGGGACTATAGCTCGTCTAGTAATTCTGGTGAAACCGTCTATTTGTGATAGCATATAGTTAGACTTCGACCATTTGGGAGAGGCAAACTATGATAGATTATAATTTAGACGCGGCGCATAGCATTCTCTATATGCGACCTACATCTGCACTTGCGGCGGAAGATTTCATCAAGATTGCGGAGGCAGTGGATCCCCACATTGAAGCCACTGGTGGCCTTGCTGGCGTAATCATCGAAAATTTGGGTTTTAACTTCTAGTCTGGTTTCTGGTACAAACTACTACCTTTCTGGTAGCTACAGTGGTAATGTCTTCACCATCAGCACCGATGGTAGTAGCTTAGATGCACTGATTATTCAAGGTGCTGAGGCTGCTTTTTCAAGCAACGCTTCCTCGGTTCTTTTGGGATTGGTTAATAGTAATAATCTGGTGGCAGGTAACTTTATTTAACTTCATCGGGGAGATGAAGTGGACCCTGAGAGTGGGTTAGCAATGCGTAACCCACCGCCATGATTCTGGGCAGTGCCAAATTACTGTGTTAGAGTGATAAATACTAGGAATAATCGGTAAATCTTCCAAAGATATCTACTATTTTTGTGTAAAAGTAGTAGAAACTATGGGATTATCCTCAGAGGATTGGTCAGTCGAGAGAGAACCTAAATAATCACTCCACCATCTCTTGACAAATGACCTTAATTGTGCCTTACTATATCTCGCTCCATCCTGATATTTTTCTGAAGCTAGAAGGGTATATTAAGAAGGTAAGAGATTCCGATCAACGCTTATTGAGATCAACCTATTATGCTGATTTACTTTATTCACGGAGTGGCAACAAGAGATGCTAGTTATGCCAATAAATTAATCAAACTAATTGAAGAAGAATGTAAACGCAAAAATCGGACGATTCCCTACTGTTATGCAGGATTTTGGGGAAATGTTCTCAAAGGAACCGAAAAATTATGGCGAGATATCGAGCAAGAATTACAGACACAAAAACAGAAAAATATTAATTTTAACCCCGAGCAATCCTTTCGCTATCAAAATTTTAGAAAAGAGTATTTATCTTATTTTATTGGTGACGCATTTAGCTATTTAGGCAGCGATCGAGGAACCCAAATTCGCCGCATTATTGCCGATCAATTAATCGATCTTGTTCAAGCTCACCCCAGGGAAAGCGAATTACATATAGTCGCCCATTCTTGGGGTACTGTAATCCTTTGGGATCTGTTATTTTCCCAGCGTTTTGACCCTCAGGATCCCGCTCACGAAATTCGTGATCTTATCGGTAAAGAACGGGGCAAACTTTCCCTATCTACTGTAACAACAATGGGTTCACCGATCCCATTTTTAAATCTAACTCTAGGCATTGATACTAATCAAATTGAAAAATTTATTAGCCAGCATCAAGGCCGTCGTTTACTCTGGAATAATCTGATCAATTCCTCCGATATTATCGCTTATCCAATCCGTCCTCTTTTTGATTCCATAACCGATGTATCCAAGATGTTAATGAGCGATTATTATCTAGAAGCGACTGGCAATATTTTTGATTCTGTAGAAATTGCTGCCGTAGTCTTGAATTCCCTTAATGCTCATACCTATTACCTAGCATCAGATAAAGTGGCAAAAAATATCGTAGAGACAATTTATTTTAATCAGCAGGATTATAATCATGGCGATAGTTACAGTCATAACACTTGTGTTGATCTTGCCATAGAAAGAATAGCTAAAATATCTGGAGTGACTAAAGATCTGGTAAAAATGAAACCTTTAAAAGAAAAAATATTACTAGAAGGTAAATTCAAAGATGCCAGTGGTTATATTTATTTAAGCTCAGATTTATATCGTGTTCATCATGTTTATATACAGGACAATCATCAAAATATTGTATATGCTGTATATGTGGGCTGGATTCATGTAGAGGGATTGAAAAATTCTGTCACCGAAATCATCAGACAGCTATGTTATATCAACGATGAAGCAAAGAATAGCTAATAGCGTGATGTCTTGGACAATTTTTTAATTTTCGCTGCGCTATACTGCCATTATTGAGATTAAACCAGCATTTATGAGTCAATCCCCCCGCATTCTAGCACTGGATTTTGATGGTGTTCTTTGTGATGGCATGATCGAGTATTTTCAGATTAGCAAACGCACCTATGAAACCCTTTGGCCGGAAATAATTCCCGAGGATTTTTTCCCTAGTTTTTCGCAACTTCGTCCCGTTATCGAAACCGGTTGGGAAATGCCCTTACTGTTGCGATCGCTTGTTCTCGGTATTCCCGACGGGGAAGCTTTAAATAATTGGCCGTCAATTCGGCAAAATCTGCTAGAAAGGGAGAAAATAGCGAAAAAAGTTCTCTCAAATGCCCTCGATGGTCTTAGAGATCGATGGATTGAGTCGGATCTAGAGTCTTGGTTAGCCTTACATCAATTTTATCAACCCGCAATCGATCGCCTGGCCTCTTTTTTAGACTCGGATTTTTTGGTTTATATCATCACTACAAAAGAAAGCCGTTTTGTCAAGCAATTGTTACAAAAAGTAGCAATTAATTTTCCAGCAGCGAGATTAATTGGCAAGGAAATTAAACAGCCGAAATACCTGACTATTCAGCAAATACTAGCTGATTTACCAGAATCTCCCGCTAATTTGTGGTTTGTCGAGGATCGTCTCGATGCGTTGGAATTAGTGGAGCAACAAGCCGATTTAAACGATGTGGGCTTATATTTAGCCGATTGGGGATATAATACGGCCCAAATGCGCCAAAAAGTTGCTCAAGATACCCGTATTAAGCTTTTATCCCTATCTCAATTTGCGGCAGACTTTACCCACTGGCAGAGTCGGTGACGAAAAATATTAAAACTTCGCCCATTACCCCATGAGCATTGTTAAGCTTTCTTTATACACTTGTACTAATTGTCAATTTCTTCTACAATGGTCATAGGTCGATATTTTAGAAATTTTGTGGATCTATGATTGACTGCCTGACTGTGGCTCGCTACTTTATTATCAGAGCTTACGAGGATGGTATGGACGCTGAAATGACTAATATGAAAGTCCAAAAGCTTTTATATTATGCACAGAGCTTGCATTTGGCCCTATACGATGAACCATTGTTTAAGGAGGAAATTCAAGCATGGCGTTACGGTCCGGTTTGTCCTGCTGCCTATAAGTTCTACAGTGATTTTGAGGCTGAACAATTACCAATTCCTCGCCAAGAATGCCTGTCTGGGCTGCCATCGGAGAAAAAAGAACTTTTAGCAGAAATTTGGCAATATTTCGGTAACTACCACGCCTATCGGTTGAGTGACATGACTCACGCGGAATTTCCCTGGAAAAAGGCTCGTAAAGGTCTGCCACCAGAAGAAAGTTCCACAGAGCCAATTCTCCTTGATGATATGAAAGCATTAGGTTATCAAAAGCTTGATTTGATAGAACAGGAACATCCGGCCTACAAAGCAGCCATGTCTGAAGTTTTGAAGGAGGTATTGGCGACGGAATCTTCTCATCCTATTGGGAAAGGAGAAGTGCATGACTGGCTCAATTCCCTTCTCGATTGAATCTTCTGACAACTTCGAGCGCTCTTTCAAAAAACTGGCAAAAGTTCACAAAAATAGCTTTGTTGAACTTATTACCAAAACTTTAGAGGATTTAATCGACGACCAATATCCCCATAACTCCCGCTAGGAACCTCTACCGGGGAAAATTCAGTTGCCGGAAGGCTGGACTTTTCACAAGCTCGATATCCGGGTTTCAAAAGGTGCTGCGGGGCAAATTAGATTAATGTATTTAGTGAGCGCGACTACCTACACAGTTAAACTGGTTTGGATTTACAGCCATGAGCAGTTTGTCAAACGTCCTGCTGATGCCGATTTAAAAGCTATTATCCGAGATATTCTGGATTTTTAGGCAGAAATCTACTTCTTGGTGGGTTACGACGAATATTACACTAAATCCGTTGAGTATAGGCTACCTATAAGGATAGGCAAAAGGAGAAATAGATAATCAGTCTTTAATAACCGGATTTAGTATTACACAGATAACTGATAACTGATGCTGCTATACTAAAAAGCGTAGTCGTTATGAGTTGCATTTACGGTTATGACTGTCGAGAATTTAGTCATTATTGGTTCGGGACCCGCGGGATATACGGCGGCGATTTATGCGGCGCGTGCGAACTTAAAACCCTTGATGTTTGAGGGTTTCCAAGCGGGAGGCATTCCGGGGGGACAATTGATGACCACCACAGAAGTAGAAAATTTCCCCGGTTTTCCCGAAGGAATCACCGGTCCGAAGCTGATGGAAAGAATGAAGGAACAGGCCGAAAGATGGGGGACCCAATGCTATACCGAAGATGTTATCTCGGTGGATTTAAGTCAGCGTCCTTTTGCCATTCGTTCCACCGACCGGGAAGTTAAGGCTAATAGTATTATTATCGCCACGGGAGCCACTGCCAAACGCTTAGGATTACCCAGCGAGGCCCAATTCTGGAGTAACGGCATTTCCGCTTGTGCTATCTGTGACGGTGCTACACCGATATTTAGAGAGGAAAACCTCGCTGTGATTGGTGGCGGTGACTCGGCGGCAGAAGAAGCCGTATATTTAACTAAATACGGCTCTCACGTCCATTTATTGATACGCGGGGAAGCGATGCGTGCCTCGAAAGCAATGCAGGACCGGGTGTTAAATAATCCGAAAGTTACCGTTCATTTTCACACCCAAGCAGTGGATGTGTTCGGTACAGGCAGTAAAATGGCAGGATTACGCATTAAAAACTCGCAAACGGGAGAAATCAGCGAATTAGCCGTTAGAGGGTTATTTTATGCCGTCGGTCACACTCCCAATACTTCCCTATTCCAAGGACAACTAGAATTAGACGAGGTGGGTTATGTGAAAGTCAAACCGGGGACTGTTGCTACCAGCGTCGAGGGGGTTTTTGCCGCCGGAGATGTGCAGGACCACGAATACCGTCAGGCAATCACTGCCGCAGGTACGGGGTGTATGGCGGCGTTATTGGCAGAAAGATGGTTATCGGAGCATAATTTAATCCAAGAATACCGTCAATCAGCCACTTCTGAACATTACGAGACAAAAACCGTTAGCGAAACCCCGGCCGATACGGAGGAAACTTTTGATATTCACAAAACCCGTCACGTTGGGGGTTATGCTCTGCGGAAATTATTCCACGATGGCGATCGCTTGTTAATGGTCAAATATGTTTCTCCCACCTGTGGCCCCTGTAAAACCCTGAAACCGATTTTAGATAAAGTGGTCGATGAGTACGATGGCAAAATTTATTTTGTGGAAATTGACATCGAAGCTGACCCAGAAATTGCCAAAATGGGTCAAGTAACCGGGACTCCCACGGTACAATTCTTTAAGGAGCGGGAATTAGTAAAAGAAATGCGCGGAGTCAAACAAAAAAGCGATTTTCGTCAAGTAATTGAGAGTTATCAATAATCAGTTATCAGTTATCAGTTATCAGTTATCAGATGTGAGTTTTGAGTTTACTGTTTACTGAAAAAGCTCCCCACACCCCACACCCCACACCCCACACCCTATGCTAGAGGCCTTACAATTTGATTTTATGCGCCATGCCATCGCCGCAGGAATATTAGTTAGTATTGCCTGTGGGATTGTTGGTACTTTGGTAGTAGTTAATCGCGTGGTTTTTATCAGTGGTGGAATCGCTCACGCTGCCTATGGAGGGATAGGAATCGGTTATTTTTTCGGGATTAATCCCCTGGTGGGGGCGATATTTTTTACCTTTTTTTCGGCTTTAGGCATGGGTTTTTTACAGCGTCGCATCCGGGAGAGAGCCGATACTTTAATCGGGGTTATGTGGGCGATTGGTATGGCGATTGGGGTAATTTTTATTGATTTAACCCCCGGTTATAAAGCTGATTTAATGAGTTATCTTTTCGGTAGTATTTTAACTGTACCGAGGGATGATTTATGGATAATGGCGGGCATAGATATATTAATTATCACCTTAGTTAGTATCTTTTATAAAGAGTTGTTAGCCATATCTTTTGATGAAACCTTTGCGATTATTCGCAATATTCCCGTGGAGATAATTTACTTAGGTTTAATGGGAATAACCGCTTTAACTATTGTCGCAGTAATGCAGGTGGTAGGATTAATTATGGTAATTGCTTTACTAACTATTCCCGCCGCTATCAGTGGACAATTTGTTAAAAATATGAAGGGAATGATGATCCTAGCGATTATTCTAGGAATTGTCTTTACTTTAGTTGGTTTGTGGTTATCCTATAGTTTAAATCTCACCTCGGGGGCGACAATTATTTTAGTGGCAGGATTGGGTTATTTAATCAGTCTTACTTGGAAACCTTTGATGCTCACTATCACCAGAAAAATATCTCATCTTTAAGTCTCTTCCCTAGTTGTGCTGATCAGAAAAAGTTATTTAGGGGAGGGTGAAGGCAATTCACCTCCATATTGCCCCACATTAGTTGTTCTCTAGAGGCCGATGGGATAGTCCCGCCAATTATAACCCTAAACGCTGCTTTTGGCGGGCTTTATAGGAGGCTAACAGCCAGATAGAGCCAGAAATCAAAGAAGGAGCAAGGACGAAAAAAGTGGCCATGGTCACGGGATGTTCCCGGCCCCACACCCAATAGATCATCACGGCAAAAATCAAGCCACAGTAAGCTAGTCCTAGAAAGGGGATGCCAATAACTAAAATGGCGAATCGAGTCTCTTTATCCATAAAATATCGGGATGGCAGCGAAAATTTAGCTGATGGGTTCCGTTTGTCCCTATCTTTAGTTATAATCTTCCTTCTGGGATTGCTTGCGGAAAAATAAGGTATTTTTTAGAATTAGGCGCTGATTATTGGGAGGCCTTCCTTGCCGAAACAAAGATTAGATTTATTATTAGTAGCCAAAAATCTCTGTGATTCCCGTCAACAGGCACAGCGATTAATTCGCGCTGGAGAGGTGAAAGTCAATCATCAAATCATCGATAAACCTGCCACAGAAATCGATCGGTCAGCGGCGATCGAGGTTAAGCAGAAACTGCCCTATTTGTCAAGGGGGGGCGAAAAATTAGCTAAGGCCTTAGAATTGTTTGCCATCGATGTCCGCGATCTCATTTGTTTAGATGGAGGCATTTCCACGGGGGGATTTACCGATTGTCTCTTGCAAAAAGGGGCAAAACGGGTTTATGGGGTTGATGTGGGTTATGGACAAGTGGCGTGGAGTTTACGGCAGGATGAACGGGTTATTTTACTAGAAAGAACTAATTTTCGCTATTTAACCCCAGAAAAGTTATACGGACAGGAAAAACCCGCCGATTTAGCAGTTATGGATCTGTCCTTTATTTCTTTGACCAAAGTTTTACCGACCCTGTGGACGCTATTAAATCCACCGCGAGAAGCGATTTTATTAGTCAAACCCCAATTCGAGGTGGGACGGGAAAAAGTCGGCAAAAAAGGGGTAGTTCGCGACCACCAAGACCAAGCGGGGGCTATTTTTCAGGTTTTACAGGCCGCCGAAGTCTTAGGATGGTTCTATCGGGGTTTAACTTGGTCTCCCATTACCGGACCTGCGGGTAATGTGGAGTATCTTCTCTGGTTATCCACCGATATCGGCCAAGTCAGTCCCAGTTTAGCAGCGATCGCAGAAATCACCCAAGCAGCGATCGAACAGTTTTAACCCCGGTGTTTTGTCAAGGAAGTGGGAAGTGGGGGAGATTTTCAGAAAACCCTTGACAAATGGCGAGACTTGCTTTATACTTTATGTATAATGGGAATCCGTGCGCCCATATATATAGGGTTTTTCAGGGAAGATAAGAGAGAAAAAAATAGACTCAAAAATCGGGTTGGGTAGGAAGAGGATAAAGGTATGAAGACGGAAATTTTCTCTCCCCGACAAGGATTAAACAAAGCATTTCTGAGAGTCAAACCGAATCTTTGTCAGGTAGAGAAGTTTCCAACCCACCCCCAGACAACTCTTGGGGAGATGGGGGATGTATTCTTACATACAAAAACGATGATCGGGGAGTTCAATATATCGGAAAATGGGAGAGATAACCCAAAAAAATCATTGTTAAATCATGTTAAGTCCCGTAGATACGATTAAAATTCTCGAAAATCATCCCGATCGCACTTTTCAAGCTGGTGAAGTTATTTTTGCCGATGGCACGGAGGGCGAGTTAATGTACGGTATTCTTAGCGGAGAAGTGGAGATGTATGTCAAGGGACAATTGATAGAAACTCTAGAAAAAGGGGATGTATTTGGAGCAGGAGCGCTCCTGCATGGGGATAAACTGCGAGAATCCACAGCTATTGCCAAAACTGATTGTAAATTAGCCTATCTCAATCAACCGCAGTTTTTATTTGCCGTGCAGGAAACTCCCATGTTTGCGATCGAAGTGTTAAGAAGTTATTCCGATCGCTTTCGCAAGTTGAAAAAAATCTTCACCAGTGAAGCATAGAGGAGCAAAGGAAAGCCATCCCCTGAAAACTATTGACCGAAAATCTCACCGATAGTTAAACGGGAACCATTGACCAAATCCCCACCAGAACGCGGTGATTTTCCCGATAATTGCACTTCTTTTAATAATAATAAACCCTCACCCGTCTGCACTACCGGCCCGAAATTTTTCCAGAGAGCCACGATCGATCCCACTTCTCCGCTTAGATGAGAAAGGTCTTTTGTCTGTAATTCTGGAGGAAGTTGACTAGGATCGTCTAGGGGAATAGTGGCCATCACTTTTAGGGGTTGTCCCCGGAAAGTGGTTAGCGCATGAGGATAAAAACCCCGGACTCGATCGTGAATTCTCCGGCCCGAATCTTGCCAGTTGATTAGATAGTCAGATTTTTGAATTAAAGGGGCATAGGTGGCATCGTCGTTATTTTGAGGAATTGGGGTAATTTCTGCTCGATCGAGCTTAGAGAGGGTTTCTAGGAGCAAATCCGCCCCCATTTGTCCTAGGGTTGCTCCCACCTGTTCGGCATTGTCAAAAAGAGCGATCGGGGTGTAGGCTTTCAGTAGCATCGGTCCGGTATCCATGCCCGCATCCATTAACATGGTGGTAATGCCGGTTTCTTTTTCTCCCCTAGCGATGCACCACTGCACGGGGGCTGCTCCCCGATATTTCGGTAAAATTGAGCCATGAACGTTAATACAGCCTAATCTCGGCATCTCTAGAATTTCTGGGGAGAGAATTTGTCCGTAGGCAACCACCACAAAGGCATCCACCCGCGATTGTCTGAGAAAATCTAAGGTTCGAGCGTTTTTTTTGACACTTTTGGGCTGCAAAACCGGTATTTGCTGTTCTATGGCTATTTGTTTCACCGGTGAGGGGATTAATTGATTGCCCCTTCCCCGGCGCTTGTCCGGTTGGGTAACGACGGCAATTACTTCTATATCGGGATTGGCTAATAATTTTTTTAGGGTGGGAACAGCAAAAGTCGGGGTTCCGAAAAAAACAATACGCATGGGAGGGGGGGGATTTTTCAGTTATCAGTGAGCAGTAATCAGTGAATGTCCACCGAGTTATTAACGGCTAACTATGCCAGACCATTGAATTTTTTTGGCTTTTTCCCGACGATAGGAGAAAAAATGATCCTCTTGTTGATAGGTACAAAAAGGAGCGATCGCAATTTGTTCATCCCTAATTCCTAACTGTTGTAGTTGATGATAAATCACCCGTCGCACGTCTAAGCGCACTTTCCCTTTTTCCTCGTCAGCAAATAAGGGGGAGGGGGACAGGTTCAATAAATTCGCCAGAATTTGGTCGGGATTGGTTTCTTGGGGGAATAAACTTAAACCCACTTCCGCGGCAACTTCTGCCTCTACTTGATACACTTCCCCGGCAATTGCCGGCCCCAGGGCCAGCACTAAGTTATCTAAACAACTACCGGAGTTTAATAACTGCTTTACTGCTTTGGGAACTATCCTTTTGGCCGTCCCTCTCCATCCAGAATGAATCGCCACCCCAACACCAGTAGAGCGATCGCCTATTAGTACGGGCGTACAATCAGCACTGGCCACCCAAATCCCTTGACCGGAAGCATCGGTGATAATTCCATCCGCTTCGACAATTTCCGGGTTAGTAATCCCTTGGGGATTTAATAGGCGATCGCCATGTACCTGTTTGACCCGATAAACCGGTACATTTGCCCCCAGAGCAGCCGTAAAAGCTTCCGGGGTTTGGGGGTAATAATGACGGGTAAAAAAGCCGTGGGACCAGTCCTCTAGGAGATTACAGGTAAGATAGGGCAATCCTTGCCATATTTGCCATTGCCACAGAGAAGTCTCGGTTAATCGGACATCGATCGCTACATTGGTCACAGTCTAAACCTCTCTTGCTGCATTAATACCTCGTTCTTTCCTATCCTAGTTCTGAGCTTGGCAAACGGCAACCGGAAGATTATTTATATCTCCGGTAAAAATCAAAAATTGTTGTTAGGGTTAGGAGTCAGTAGCCAGTAGTCTCCGATCAGAAAAATAGTAGAGGAGGAACAAGAGAGAGAGCTATCGATGAATTAACCAGATTATCGCCGAATGCTCCCCTAAAATCGGCTTCTTTAAACTTATTGTATAATTTGAGTAGAAATTTAGAAGCGTTATCGAAAAAAACACAGGAGGATAGGGAGTTTATTATGCGTTTAGCTCCACTTTACCAACAGGATAGGGAACAAGCGGTTCAGCAAGGTGAACAAAGAGGAGAAGCAAAGTTAGTCCTCCGTCAACTTCAGCGACGTTTCGGAGAAATACCCCAGAATCTTGAGGAAACCATCCGTAAACTTCCTGTGGAGCGCTTAGAAGACTTAGGACTCGCTTTATTAGACTTTAACACTTTGACGGATTTAGATAACTGGTTGCATCCGTGACGCGCTTTATTTGGGATAAATTTAGCAAAGACTTCTTAGAAACCCTTCTTTCTCCCTACGGTACAGTAGTTGTCAGCAAAGAAGTCACCTCAGAAATTAAAGAAATTGATGTGTATTTTAGTCCTAATATCTCTGAAATTCCCTCTCAGTTGGGACTATTAGGCAAATTATGCCAAAATCCCTGTTTATTGGAACCCTATCGCAATGGGATTACCCTTGATGGTATCAATGATTGTCTGTCCAAGCGCTTTGCTATTCGTGAAATCTTCCAGAGAGAAGCAAAGAGAAATAAACAGAGAATATCAGAGGAGGAGATACCTAAGTTATGGATTCTCACTCCCACAGCTAGTGAGCGCATTTTATCCCTGTTTACGGCTCAATTACAACCCAATTGGGGAGAAGGGGTTTATTTTCTCCCGGAGGGTTTAGGTACAGCTATTGTCGTCATTCATCAATTACCCGCAATCCCAGAGACATTATGGCTAAGATTATTGGGTAGAGGAGGAACAAGAGAGAGAGCAATTGACGAATTAACCAGATTATCGCCGAATGCTCCCCTAAAATCGGCTTCTTTAAACTTATTGTATAATCTGAGTAGAAATTTAGAAGCGTTATCGAAAAAAACACAGGAGGATAGGGAGTTTATTATGCGTTTAGCTCCACTTTACCAACAGGATAGAGAACAAGCGGTTCAAGAGGGACTGAAAAGAGGACTACAGCAAGGTGTACAGCAAGGTCTTGAACAGGGTAGAATTCAAGAAGCCAATCTTGTTATTAGACTTCTTCAACGACGTTTCGGGGAAATACCGCAAAATCTTGAGGAAACCATCCGTAACCTTCCTGTGGAGCGCTTAGAAGACTTAGGACTCGCTTTATTAGACTTTGACACTTTGACGGATTTAGATAACTGGTTGCATCCGTGAGCAATGGCGATCATCTCATTCATCCTTGATTATTCTATAGTTAAGGGGTCCACATCGATCGCCATACTTACCTTGGGTAAAACTAAGCTTTTCAAAGGACGCAAAATACCACCGATATCCGCCTTTTCTCCTGATAATTTTAACAGAATTTGCCAGCGATAACGGTTAGCCACGCGCATAATTGTTGCGGGTGCAGGTCCCAAAATATCCCAATCGGAACCCAAATTATTAACACATTCCTCTGCGACATTTTCGGCACTTTTCTGGACTGCTTCCCCATCTAAACCACTAAAGCGAATTAAGACTAAACTGCCGTAGGGAGGATAATTTAAACTCTCTCTGTGCATTAATTCCGTCTCGACAAAACCCTCATAATCGTGGGTTTGCACTGCTCTAATCACGGGATGTTCAGGGGTATAGGTTTGGATAATTACCTTTCCTTCTCTTTCTCCCCTTCCTGCTCTCCCTGCTACTTGGGTGAGGGTTTGAAAAGCGCGTTCGGAGGCGCGATAATCGGAGTGATAAAGTAAACCATCGGCAGCCATAATTCCCACTAGGGTAACTCGCTCGATATCTAATCCTTTGGTGAGCATTTGGGTTCCGACTAAGACATCGAATTCACCATCAGTAAATTGTTTTAATAGTTCCCGGGGAGCATTTTTATTGCGGGTGGTATCACTATCAAAACGCAAGCAGCGCAAATCAGGAAATTCTTTGGTTAATTCTTGGGTGACGCGCTGAGTGCCAGTACCGAAAAATTTTAGATAGGGAGAACCACATTCAGGACATTGTTTCGGATGAATGCGACCATAGTTGCAGTAGTGACAGCGTAGTAATTCTTCGGCTCCCGGGTCGGTGTGGTGGTAAGATAGGGAGACATCGCAGTGGGGACACTCTAGCACATAACCGCAACTTCGGCAAGATACAAAGGTACTATGTCCCCGGCGACTGACGAATAAAATTGCCTGTTCTCCCTTGTCGCGCAGGGTTTCCAGAGATGAACGCAGGGATTGACTAAACAGGGAACGATTGCCTCGTTGCAATTCCCGTCGCATATCGACGATTTCCACCCGCGGTAAGGGGCGATTTTGGATGCGATCGGGCAAAGATAGGTAAAGACTGGGATTAACTTGGGATTCTAGCCATGTTTCTAGGGATGGTGTGGCCGAGCCTAAAATTACGGGACAATGGTTTAATTGAGCGCGCCATTTAGCCACGGTACGCGCGTGATAGGTGGGGAGTAATTGGGTTTGTTTAAAGCTGCTATCGTGTTCTTCATCGAGGATAATCATGCCTAGGTGGGGTAAAGGGGCAAAAATCGCCGATCGCGTCCCGATAATGACTTGCGGGGTTCCTGTCAACATCTGTCGCCATGTATCGTATCTTTCTCCTTCCGAGAGGGCGCTATGATAAACGTAGACTCGATCGCCAAAACGGGCCACAAAGCGATCGGTTAGTTGCGGTGTTAATCCAATTTCGGGGACTAAAACCAAGGCAGATTTACCCGCTGCTAGGACAGGTGCGATCGCCTGTAGATAGACTTCTGTTTTACCCGATCCCGTCACTCCGTGTAAGAGGACGCTTTCACCACCTTTCAGGGTTTGAATGGCTTCTAGGGCTTGTTTTTGACTATAAGTGAGTGTTTTTGGTTGATCCCTGCTCATAATCGCCGAGGATAAGCGCAGAAATTCCCGGTCCTCAATCACCACATAACCCTTGTCAATTAGTGGTTTAAAATGTTTTGTCCCCGCGAGTTGTGCCAATTCTGGCAGCCACATTTCTCCCCCCTGATGACGGAGAATTTCGACAATTTTGCGCTGATTTTCAGTTAAATCAGCAGGAAAGTCGGTTATTAGCAGGGTAATGGCTTTTTTAAGCTTAATATTGGTACTTTTGGGTGCTTCTAGATAACTTTCCACCCAACCGCGCTTAACTAAGTCTCGAATACCGTAATTAGCATTTTTGGCTTTTTCTTGCAGGTATTTCGCCGAATAATCGCCTTCTTTTTGATTTTTTAGCAGGGATAAAATCTGACGGGAGAGGGGAGTACAAAAAACTTCCGCACCGGGGGGAATAGCTTCTGGTTTTAATCTGATGCGACGTTGGGAACTTCGCAGTAAACCCTTAGGTAAAGCGACGCGAACAACGGTGATTAAATCCGTCGCGTAGTATTGGGCGATTTTCGTCAATAACTGCCAATAATTATCGGGGAAAAAGCCCTTAGCAATCACATCTTCCACGGGACGAATTTGATTTTCTTCTAGTCCTGCGGGCAAATTTTCGAGAAATCTAAGAGCAATTCCCCCAATTACCTGAGAACCGAAAGGAACGCTTAAAATATCGCCAATTTCTACCGTTAAATCCGGGGGGACACTATAGGTTAATATTTGCTGATCCTCTTGACTATCTCTAGGATAAGGGCGATCAACCAAAACCTCTAACCACGGTTGCCCAGTTGTGGTTAATTGGTAAGGTGTGCGAGGTTCCGCTACAGTTAGAGTAGCACAGCGATCGAGCATGGTTATCAGTTATCAGTGGGAAGTGGCAAGTGGCAAGTGGCAAGTGGGGAGAATGAGGTATTTAAATTATAGTTTAAAGCTTGAGGGGAATAAAAATAGCTAATTTTCTCTAAAAACAGTTTAAATATTGCTTTTTTGCCCACAAATTTTGATTGTTAACTCTTGCAGTCTCCCCAAAAGAATTTTTGGCCACCCTTAAGCATTGATAAAGTTAATGATAATTATTGACTATTAGCTATTGAATCAAAGCATAGTTAGTCAAAACTTGAGAATAGTTCTCAATAAAAAAAGCGAAGAATAGTCATAAAAAGCTGACTGCTATCTTGATTGTTAAGAAGCGTGATCTTTACCTAGTCAAATACCAAAAACCTTAGTTAGAGTGTATGAGTAGAAACACAAAAAGTTCCTCCCATTCACCAGAAAATCTTATTGTCTGGTTCGGCGATTTGTAACCATCGACACAGAATCGCGCAATTGTATCCCAGAAATGGCCGCCATTAATTAAGAAAACGTTTAAAAAATCTGCTCCCCGAAAATTCAATGTAACAATCAGCCCATTGGGAGAAATTGAGTTTTTCCCTGCTATTATAATCCCACTCCATCCATAACTGCTTATGAAAATCTCTAAACTAGCCTCTGATGATAATTTTAATCAAATCATTGCCCTGGAGACAAATCCTTTAGAACTAGACAGCGTGGATTTTGCTGAAAGAACTGACGAAGATCTGACTGAACCTTTACCGGAAACCCTAAAAACCACTCGTAAGGGTAGTGGAACTGGATACGATAAAGGCAGCAATGAAGATACTGTTGGGGCATTTTTTAAAGAAATGGCGCGTTATCCCCTGCTTAATGCGGAAGAAGAAATTGAATTAGCCTACTCGGTTAAGTTTCTGATGGAAGCGGAAGAAGTGCGCCAAAAACTACAAGAAAATTTACATCGTCCCCCGACGAAAACGGAATGGGCAAGCGCTTTACAATTAGATAATGAACGTCAACTGGAAAACCGTCTTTATCGCGGACGAACAGCTAAACGGAAAATGATTCGTTCTAATTTGCGCTTAGTGGTTTCTATCGCTAAACGCTATTTAAATCGCGGGGTTCCTTTCTTAGATTTAATTCAAGAAGGTGCGATCGGACTCAACCGTGCGGCCGAAAAATTCGATCCCAATAAAGGTTATAAATTCTCTACCTATGCTTATTGGTGGATTCGACAAGCAATCACCCGCACCATTGCTAATGATGCGCGTACGATTCGTTTACCGATTCACATTGTCGAAAAACTCAATAAACTCAAAAAAGCGCAGCGCATTCTCAAGCAAGATTTACAGCGCAATCCCAATGAACGGGAACTCGCGGAAGCGTTGGAAACGACTCCCGAACAATTGCGGCAATTATTACAATTGCGTCGTCAATCTCTCTCTTTAAATCATCGTGTAGGGAAAGGAGAAGATACGGAATTAGTGGATCTGTTGGAAGATGATGATCTACAACTTCCCGAAGATAAAATGAATGAGATGATGATGCGTCAGGAAATTTTCGCAGTTTTAAGTGATGTTCTCACGGAACGGGAAAAAGATGTTATCTCCCTCCGTTATGGTTTAGCTACCAGTCAACCCTATACCCTAGAGGAAGTGGGGGGAATGTTCAATTTATCTCGCGAACGAGTACGTCAAATTCAAACTAAAGCAATGCGAAAATTACGTCGTCCTCAAGTTGCGCGTCGTCTGAAAGGATGGTTACATTAATAATTTTTTCTAACTCGTTCTCTCCTCTCTCCTTTTTCCTGGAGAGCTTTTTTTTGTCGATATTTAGCTTAAAATTAAGATAAAGTTGATTTTCTCAGTAGATGATCATAATACCTATGAACGTACATCTCCAACGGAAAGTGAAAACGGGAAAATATCAATCTCCAGAAAAAGTCATTGACTTTGCTTTGCAGTTACTCGATGAATACGAACAAATAACTGATGCGGAATGGAGAGAATATATTCGGCAAAAATAGATGAAGCTATTATTTTTTCTAGTTCTCAATAAAATCAAACTAATTCAATATGTCCAAAAATTCTTGGTTAATTCCCGATAATATTTATTTTCTCAACCATGGTTCCTATGGTGCAACCCCTAGAATAGTCTTGGATTATCAGCAACAATTGCGGGAACGAATGGAAAGGCAACCTTTAGCATTTTTGGGGAGAGAATTAGAGGGTTTATTAGATATTGCTAGGCAAAAATTAGCGGATTTAGTCAGCGTAAATAGCGATGATTTAGTCTTTGTTCCCAATGCAACCACAGCAGTGAATGCGGTATTAAATTCCTTAACTTTTCAGGAAAATGAGGAAATTCTGATCACCGATCAGACCTATAATGCTTGTACTAATGCAGTTAAACATATAGCTAAAAGATGGGGTTTAAAGGTAATTATCGCTAAAATTCCCTTTCCTGTGCAGTCCCCTTTAGAAATTAGTCAAGCAATTTTAGCATCAGTTTCTCCCCGGACAAAATTAGTAGTTTTAGATCATGTCACCAGTCCCACGGCCTTAATTTGGCCAATCGCAGAAATTGTGCAAGAATTAAATAATCGGGGCATTGATACTCTCATCGATGGCGCTCATGCTTTAGGTTTTTTACCCCTTAATATCGGGGCAATTAATCCCACCTATTATACTGCTAATTGTCATAAGTGGTTATGTAGTCCCAAGGGGGCTGCTTTTCTCTATGTGCGCGGGGATAAACAGGCAATAATTCGACCTTTAACTATTAGCCATGGAGCGAATTCCCCTCGACAAGATCGCTCCCGTTTTCAGTTAGAATTTGCTTGGATGGGAACCGATGATCCCACCGCTTATTTATCAGTGCCAAAAGCGATCGAGTTTTTAAATTCTCTCTCTATTGATGGTTTACTGGGTCTGATGGCGAGGAATCGTAATTTGGCTTTAAAAGCCAGAAATTTGCTTTGTCATGCCTTAGAGGTCAATTATCCCTGTCCAGAATCAATGATTGGAGCGATGTCCTCAATTCTGATTCCTAGTTATGCTTGGGGAGCAGAAGATTTATCTAGACAACTGTGGGAAAAATATCAGATTGAAGTGCCGATAATTCCTTGGGGAGAAGCATCATTAATTGTGAGGATTTCTGCTCACTACTATAATTCGATCGAGCAGTATGAATATTTAGCTGGGGTTTTGAATTACTTGCTATTTGGGCAAAGATAAGCTGGGAGTATTTCAGAGCCGCACGGACAGTTCTGGCTAGAGTCGAGGTATGGTATTATCGGCGTTGCGGGGAGCGGGGAGAAACAATCCATAACCGAGTTTTTAAAGTTGGATTGGGAGTTATTGACATCCTCGCCGCCGTAAAACGGACGGCGATTCCCAAACCTCACGATTTAGGTTTCTGCTTCTTTCCCTTGCGGGGTTCCGCACCTGCCTTAACAGATTTACTCTGTTCTGGTCTTATGGTCGCTCTACAGACTGACA
>NZ_JADBTF010000475.1:0-2967 GCF_020246295.1 Microcystis sp. M090S1
CATAGCTAGTATGTTTATACGGGGGAAGTCTGGCTAGGACATAAACTGGTACAAAAAAGAGGGCAACAAAGCCTGAAACGACCGGCTACTGACGACCGACGACCGACTCCTAACCCCACCAACAAACTTTTTGCCGCCAACCCTATTTAGTTCCTAGTTCAACCGAGACTAACCGATTCACATGAGGAGCAAACAAACCCCGAAAGCCCTTATCTTTAAGGGTATTCATGGTTTCTTTGGCAGCATACCAACTATCTCCTGTGACTGTCTCTGGTTTCAATCCCCAAGCTTTTACTTCGTCCAACATTTCTAAGAAATATTCATGTTTTGTCTGACCCTCCTGTTTATTAACGATTCGATAATTAACGGGAACTGACCTTCCTTTACAATCGGTATAATATCAGGTAACTGCGTTAATACCTTTGACTACTTTTTTGTGTTTACCACCAGTAAAAGTAATCGATTAACTCAGCTTTAGCTGGGTGACTATAAGGCTTGTCAATTACCATGTCGTCTGTAATGATTGTTCCTCCTTCAAGTTCGATTTGAGGAGCCACTTCATCAAACAAATCCTTGGGTGTATAGTTCTCTCGCCACAAGAAACGATTGACACTGTCATGAGATAAATTGCCCAGAATTTGAGCCAAACGAACACAGCTTATATATTTAGGTTCCCAGAGCAAAAATAGGGTGTAAATAGCCAGATTACATTGAGCAGTTGTTGGCTTCGTAATGTTTCTCATCAGTTGTTCTGTTATAAGAGATGCCCTTGTGTCAGGAAATCAAATCGGAGAGGGTTTTGTCAAGAGTCGAGAGAGAAATTGTATCTAAGACTAACAAAATTAGACCACCCACATTTAAGCCTTTTTGTCAATGCGTAATTTCTATGCTTGCAGAAACGGTATCGTTACATTTTGTGTCGTATTCAAGCAATTCATACAGACTCAATCAATTCATACAGTAAATCAAACAACCACCCGTTACAGTAATACCAGAAGCAGAATTGTTAGCTCAACTTAGGTAAGCAGTTCTCAAATCCAACAAATTCAATAAGGAGAGCATCATGAGCTTAAAAGATAGAACCGAGGCAACCGCCAAAAATATCGAAGGTAAAGTTCAAGAAGCAGTAGGAGATCTGACTGGCGATCCCAAAGCTCAAGCAGAGGGCAAGGAAAAACAGGCAGAGGCAAAAGTTCGTCACACTATCGAAGATGTGAAAGATGAAGTCAAAAAAATTATTGATTAGTAGGTCATTTGTCACGGCAACCGCCATTCAGACAAATGATTGAAACCCGGCTTTCATCGGAACTCTTCCTCAAAAAATGGTTTCTTTCGAGACAGGTGAAACCCTAGGACAAGGCGGCGTAAATAAACCCAATATTACCAGATATCTAGCTTCTCAAAGAAGTCGAAGATATCTCCCTCGGTAAACTTACGCCGTCAAAGACTAGAAAAATCTTTCTCGAAAGGGTCTAGACAGTAGTTGTTCATCATCCATGTATCATCGATTCATCAAATTCTTTTTTGGAGTTAAAATGATGTCACTTCAACAGATTCGTCGCTTTTTTGTCACCATTATTTTAACTATAATGCTGGCAATTACTATAGCTTTTGATTTTGGAACTACAAATAGTTGGGCTGCAACTTTACCCACCCAACCGCAGACTCAAATCGCAAGCATGAATCGAGCCAAGGCAGTTACGAAAAATATTGAAGGCAAAGCTCAAGAAGCGATTGGCAACATGACAGGCGATCCCAAAGATCAGATGATGGGAAAAGCCAAGCAAGTCGAAAGTCAGGCTCGTAACGCAGCAGAAGATATAAAAGACCAGATGAAGTTAAAAGGGAGGGCAAAAGCAGTCACAAAGAACATTGAAGGCAAAGCTCAAGAAGCGATAGGTAAAGCTACTGGCAACCACCAAGATCAAGTTGCTGGAAAAGCTAAACAAGTCGAAAGCCAAGTTCGCAATGCAGTAGAAGACGTAAAAGATACGGTTCAAGATATACTCAATTAAGGATCGATGACTGAATTTTCATTACTTTTCTCTAAATCAAGGAGGGAAATATGTTTGATCTCGTTTGGACTGCCGTTGTTATACTTTTCATCCTCTGGTTGTT
This sequence comes from Microcystis sp. M090S1, assembly GCF_020246295.1. Classification (NCBI taxonomy): domain Bacteria; kingdom Bacillati; phylum Cyanobacteriota; class Cyanophyceae; order Chroococcales; family Microcystaceae; genus Microcystis; species Microcystis sp. M090S1. The sequence continues at coordinate 2,119 of NZ_JADBTF010000475.1, forward strand.
AGGATTCTCCGTTAACATTGGCGGCGGCTTAATCCACCTGCTTTTGGTTTTGGTGCTGATTGGCGTTGTCTACAACTTGTTTATGAGGCGACGGTAATTGTTCATTCTCGAACACAGAAAGGGTCAAAAAATCGGGAAAAAGCAAGAATCAAAGTAGCTAAGATTCAGGCTCGAATCACCGATAGCAGCAAAGACCATTTACATAAGCTAACCACTCAATTATTTCGTGAAAAACAAACGATTGTAGTTGAGAATTTAGCGGTAAAAAACCTGGTAAAAAACCCCAAGTTAAGCGCATCTTAACAATCCTTGACAAAATGAACTTTATGTGAGTTGCTTGCCCACGATTCAGGCATATTTGAGGAGAATTTGCCATCTCAATTGTTAAGCAAAAATCGACCAAATGGGTCGATTTCGTAACTATTCTGATTGACTGGTATCACTTGAAATGCCCACGCGGACCACAAAATTGGCCAATTGTCAATAGCGTTTGAGATGCTCTCACCCTGAAAAAACCCGAAACTATACTTTGCACGGCTATAACTTGCATTTTTTACTCAAAGACAATAATATAGTTTAAGAGTCATAATTAGAAGCAAAGCACTCATTGACAACATGATTAACCTAGAATTCACGGAAGAAGAAAAGAACTCACTGTATTATGAAAGATTTCATCATCCTCATCCCCGGGTTCAACTGAAGATGGAAGTTCTTTGGTTAAAGAGTCAAAAAATACCGCAACAAAAAATTTGTCAGTTAGCAGGAATCTCGCCAAATCCCTTATGAACTTATCTTCGAGATTATCAAGAAGGCGGAATAGAAAAATTAAAAGAAATCAACTTCTATCGC
>NZ_JADBTF010000476.1:0-23162 GCF_020246295.1 Microcystis sp. M090S1
AGAATCCCAAAGACAACTGCCATTAAAATAATTTCTTGAGTGCGGCTTCGTCCCGCCTTTACACCTGAAAAATTGGCTCCTTCAAGGTTGGCATTGGTGAAATCACAACCGCGAATATCGGCATTGCGAAAGTTTGATCCTGCAAGGTTTTCTCCTGCAAACGAGCGGTTGCTTAGACTTTGATTGGAGAAATTAGTCATAATCTCAAATTGAATTGCTATATATCATAACTACTCTAGAAGAGCCAAGTTTTTCAACAATTCCTATTTTTTCATCTAAACTACCGCCTGAATTAACACAAAAGGTTGCACGATTAGTGTATTAAAAAGGTTATCGGGATGGGAATTCCAATCGCTTAATTGCTCCTGTGTCGGTTTTTCTAGTAGTTTTTCCCCGATCCAATTCTGCACTTGAGCAACCTGATCACTGGCGATCGCTTCTGCCACTTCGATTAAATTGAGGGAATCCGAAACCACGATCAGCGCATCCCTTTGAGCATGGGGGATTAAGTCACTCCACTCCACTTCGGCTAATTCCTCTAATAACTGCTCGTGAATATTACCCATACTGTCAATCCTTGCGAAAAAGCTCGCTCAATAACGAATTATCCCCTTCTTCTAGCATACAGGCAAAGGGACGACCGATTTCCCCATTTATAGTAATGTTAAGCTAAAATATAACGAACGTTCGATATTAAACTTATGCCTAAGATAGTAGATGTAGAACAATACCGAAAAGAACTCCTCTTAAAAAGTGCCGAACTCTTTGCCGAGAAAGGCTATGCTAACATGACGACGAGAGAATTAGCGCAAGGATTGGGAGTGTCCACGGGAACGCTATACCACTACTTTCCCAGTAAAGCGGCACTTTTCGAGCAATTAGTCGAGGAGATGTGCCGGCAGGATGTTTTATTAGCTAAAGCCGAGATCGATCGAGGAAAAACCCTGACAGAAAAGCTAAAAATTCTCGGAAAATTTATGACTAATCGCGAGGATTCCTGCATCAAACAATTATTCTTATGGATTGATTATTCTCAATACCAAGGACGAGAAGAACTGCGTCGTAGTCAATTTTTTGAGCGCGTTGATCGCCGCTATCATCAGGCAGTAATCGAGATTTTAGGTATTAGCGATCCGAGTGTAGCTTGGTTAGTTGTCAGCGTTATTAATGGACTGATATTAGAGCGCCTGTGGTGCAATGAACAGATTGTGATCGATGAACAAATGGAATTATTAGGTAAAATTCTGACTACTTATTTGCAGAAAAACTGTTAACCCCCAACAATCACTTATTAACTAAAAAAATATGAAAGGTAAAACTTTTGTGAAACCAAATCAAAAGTTAATGATCGGGTTAATATTATTAGGCACAGGATTATTAGGAATAACCACCTTTTATAGTTTTTCCCAATTCGCCCCCAAACCCGAAACCAAAACCCCTGTAGTTGCGCCGCCCGCACCGCAAAAAATCACCGCTTTAGGCAGAATTGAACCAAGGACAGAAATTATCAGCATATCTGCCCCGATGTTGCTTGATTCCGATCGAGTCAAGCAATTATTAGTCGATGAAGGAGATAGCGTCAAAACAGGACAAATAATCGCCATTCTCGAAAGTCAGGAAAGATTAGAGGATAACCTGCGACAGGCACAAGAACAGGTGAAAGTAGCCGCATCCAAGCTAGAACAGGTGAAAGCTGGGGCAAAAGTCGGCGAAATCGATGCTAATGCCGCTAACGTGCGGAAAATCCAGGCACAATGGTTAGGGGATCAAGCAACCCAACGGACAACTATCCAAAGATTAACAGCGCAATTAGAAGGGGATAGGGCTGCCCAAAAAGCGACAATTGGCAAATTAGAAGCAGAATATCGCAATGCCAAAGCTGAATTTGATCGCTACGAAAAACTCTATCAAGAAGGGGCAATTTCCGCCTCTAGTTTTGATACTAAAAGACTGAATTTAGAAACCAGTAATCAACAACTAACAGAAGCAAAAGTTACCCTAGAGAGGATTGAAAGCACCGGTAAACAACAGATACAAGAAGCCAAGACTACCCTAGCCCGGATTGAATCCACCGGTCAACAGCAGATCAAAGAGGCCAGAGCCACTTTAAATCAAGTCTCGGAAGTGCGGGGAGTCGATGTGCAGGCAGCCCAAGCGGAGGTAAATGCTGCCCTAGTTGCCGTTAAAAAAGCCCAAACCGAGTTAAATCAGGCTTATATTCGATCGCCAATTACCGGCAAAGTGATTAAAGTCAATACCCGTATCGGGGAACAAATTAGCGATCAAGGAATTGTTGACCTCGCTGAAACCGATCGCATGGAAGTAATTGCCGAAATCTATCAAAGCGATATCGGGAAAATTCGCAAGGGACAAACTGCCACGATTACCGGATCGGCGTTTAAGGGCGAAGTTAGGGGAAAAGTGCGCTTAATTGCTTTAAAAGTTGACCAACAAAATATCTTCAGCAATCAACCGGGAGAAAACTTCGATCGCAAAGTGATCTCTGTCCATATTGCCTTAGATCGCAAAAACAGTCAAAAAGTGGCAGGTTTAACCAATTCCCAAGTAACTGTAACTATCAATGAGTAGGTTTTAGGGGAAGTGGGGAAGTGGGGAAGTGGGGAAGTGGGGAAGTGGGGAAGTGGGGAATTTCAACTAAAACCCCAAAACCCCAAAACCCCAAAACCCCAAAACCCCAACACCCCCCGCAACGCGCACGCAGTGACCACCCCAACACCCAACACCCAACACCCCAACCCCCAATGAAACTAACCCATCTATTCAAAAAAACGCCCCTATCTTGGTTACAGGTGACGCGAGAGAAAACCCGTTTGATCGTAGCTATTGCCGGGATTGCCTTTGCTGACTTCCTAATCTTCACACAGTTGGGGTTTCGGGATGCCTTATTTGATGCTTCCGTTAAACCCCATTATGTCCTCGATGCGGATTTAGTCCTGATTAATCCCCAATTCGATACCCTCTTTGCGGTGAAAAGTTTCTCGCGCGATCGCTTGTACCAAGCTAAAAGAGTCGAGGGCATTCAATCTATAGCCCCAGTTTATATTGCTTCGGCCCAGTGGCGCAATCCCGAAACTGCCCTAGAAAGAACTACTTTAGTCTTTGGTTTTGATCCCAGTCAACGGGTTTTTACTCTCCCGGAAGTTAATCAAAAATCCAGTGATCTGAAGATGTTAAATCGCGTCTTGTACGATCAAGCTGGTAGGCCAGAATTCGGTCCAATTGCCGATTTACTCCAGAAAAACCCCGATTTGAGAGTTCAGTTAAATAAAAAAGAGGTACAGGTAGCGGGAATTTTTACCCTTGGTGCCTCCTTTGCTGCCGATGGTAACGTCATTAGCAGTGATTCTACCTTTTTAAGGCTCTTTCCCGAACGTCAACCCCACGAAATCGATATAGGACTGGTGAAACTGCAACCGGGGGCAAATATCGAAGCAGTTAAGGCCAATTTACAGGCACTTTTCCCTAAAAATGAAGTAATTGTCCTTACTTTAAAAGAATTTGCTGAAAGGGAAAAAACCTATTGGGCAAATGGTACAGCCATTGGTTTTATCTTTGGTTTAGGTACAGTAGTCGGTTTTATCGTCGGTATCGTCATTGTCTATCAAATTCTCTATTCCGATGTCACCGATCACTTACCCGAATACGCTACCCTAAAAGCTATGGGTTACGGTGATTGGTATTTAGTCGGGGTTTTGATGCAAGAGGCTTTATTACTAGCGGTTTTGGGGTATATACCCGGGTTTATCGTCTCTCTCGGTGTTTATCATCTCGCTTCCTCCGCTACACTTTTACCCATAGTGATGACTACCGCTAGGGCGATCGAAGTTTTAATCCTGACAATTATTATGTGTATTGCCTCTGGAATTGTCGCTATGGGCAAATTAAGGACAGCAGATCCAGCCGATATTTTCTAAGCTATCAAGGGTGAAATAATGCTGATTTTTCAAAAAGAGCGAGAATTAGGGGATTTTAGCCCTAATGAACCCGTAATTGCCATTAAAGGCTTAAATCACTATTTTGGCACGGGGGAATTAAGAAAACAGGTTTTATACGATATCGATCTGGAAATTAAAGCGGGGGAAGTAGTGATTATGACTGGTCCTTCGGGATCGGGGAAAACTACTTTATTGAGTTTAATGGGAGGTTTGCGATCGGCACAAGCGGGCAGTTTAAAAATTCTCGGCCAAGAAATGTTAGGAATTGGTAAGGGCAAAATGCTGAAAATTCGCCGACAAATTGGCTATATTTTTCAAGCACATAATTTACTAAAATTCCTCACAGCGAAACAAAACGTTAGGATGTCTTTGGAACTGCACGAGGAGTTTTTAGAACAAGATCTCGATCAAAAAGCGGCGGCAATTCTGGAGTCAGTGGGTTTAGGCAACCGCGTTGATTATTATCCCCATGATCTATCAGGGGGACAAAAACAACGGGTTGCGATCGCTCGCGCCCTCGTCAGTCATCCCAAATTAGTCCTCGCTGATGAACCGACCGCAGCCTTAGATAAACAATCCGGGCGCGATGTGGTGGAAATCATGCAGAAATTGGCAAAAGAACAAGGTTGCACGATTTTACTTGTCACCCACGATAACCGGATTTTCGACATCGCCGATCGCATTGTCAATATGGAGGATGGTCGTTTAGGGGATTAACTGCCCAAAAATTACTTGCCAAAAATCGGCCTTTCATGTTAGACTAAAATAATGTCATCTTGGAGAGGTGGCAGAGTGGTCGAATGCGGCAGATTGCTAATCTGTTGTACGAATCGTAAGACCGTACCGAGGGTTCGAATCCCTCCCTCTCCGTATTTTTTGGGTAGGTTCGATGACTGCTCGCCAGGATTATTTCTGCTCCGTATATGGTCCGGTTGCCTCTTGGCGTTTCGGCAGCTCTCTGGGCATTGATCCGATTGGTTTAGTTTCCACCTGTTCCTTTAACTGTGCCTACTGTCAGTTAGGAGAAATTGAGCAAAAAACCGAGCAACGAAGAATTTTTATCACCAGCGAACAAATTAGCAGGGATTTAAGTGCCTTTGCCCCCTGGGACGTGGATATAGTCACTCTCAGTGGTAGCGGGGAACCCACCCTCGCCCTCAATTTAGGGGAAATACTGGCCACCGTCAAGGAAATAACCGAGCGGCCGGTGGCGGTCTTAACCAATAGTACCCTCTTGGGAGATGCCCAAGTGCGTCAAGACTTGAGCAAAGCTGATATCGTCGCCGCTAAAATCGATGCTGTTTCCGAGGCCCAATGGCGACGGGTTAACCGTCCGGTCTCCGGTCTGGATTGGCAGGAGCTTTGGTGGGGATTAAGACAATTTCGCCAAGAATGGTCGGGAAAACTAGCAATTCAAACCATGCTACTGGCCTCTTGGTCGCCCCAAGATCAAGACCGATACATCGATTTGATGCAACAGCTACAACCGGATGAAATTCAACTTAACACCCCGACCCGTCCCCGGGCAAGACAAAGACAATTAGAAACCCGTGGTAATAATCCCCTCAGCGCGGGCGACGGAATGCAAATTCTCAAACCCGTAAACGCTGAAATATTGGCGATTTGGGCGGAAAAAATCGCCACGGCCACGGGAATTACCGTGCGCTGTGTGCCACTTACCGCCACAAGTCTCTAAGGCTTCGGCCGGGGTTTTTCTTCTTTCGGCTTCACATTAAAATAAGCCTCCATTACCTGACGTACCATAGGTGCGGCCACTTTACCACCACCACCGCCGGAATGTTCCGCAAAGGCGACCACGACAATTTCGGGCTTGTCGAAGGGTGCGAAAGCTCCAAACCAAGCGTGGGACTTCCCGGGAGGTGCTTCTGCCGTGCCGCTTTTGCCCGCTACAGGCGGTAAAGCGGGGTCCGATAGGGCCCGACCCGTTCCTTCCGCTACCACGGCTCTCAGGGACTTTCTCAGGGTGTCTAGGGTGCTAGGTTTCATGTTCAAAGATTTTCGCCATTCCTTAACATCGCGGGCATCCTGTAAAAGGTGCGGTTTCACCAAAAAACCACCGTTAGCGGGGACAGCAAACATCACAGCTACCTGTAGGGGAGTTGCGAGGGTAAATCCTTGACCGATCGACATATTAATCGTATCCCCTACGGACCAATCCCAGTTTTTAAAATTACGCAGTTTCCAATCGCGATCGGCAATTAACCCCGGAGTTTCTTCCGCTAATTCTATCCCGGTTTTCTGACCGAAACCGTAGCGCCGAGCCATGGCAATTAAAGCCGGTCCCCCCACCCCGCGACCTATTTGACCATGAAAAGTGTTACTACTCATGGCCATGGCCCGGACAAAACCGATCGGACCAAAACCGGCGTGATTCCATTCTCCAAAAGCTGTCCCCCCCACATAAAGGGCGGCAAAGGTATTTAAGACCGTATTGGGGGGAAATTTCCCCGATTCCATGCCAGCAGTGGCAGTGACGACTTTAAAGGTGGAAGCGGGGGGGAATCCTTGCAGAGCGCGGTTAACAAACGGGTTGCCCTCCGCTTGTAGTTTTTTCCAAGTGGCGGTAGTAATTGGGGCCGAGAAAACATTAGGATCAAAACTAGGATAACTGACCATGGCCCGCACGGAACCATCCCGGGGATCGATCGCCACGATTGCACCTTTGCGTTTTCCTAAAGCGGCCTCGGCGGCTTTTTGGAGTTTTAAATCTAGTGTCAGGGTGACATCTTGGCCCGGTTTAGCAATTTTTTGGCCGAGAATTTGGATTACTTGTCCCGATCCGTTGACCTCTAACTGCATTCCTCCCCATTCTCCCCGCAATTTTGACTCGTAGGCGGCTTCTACACCCATTTTACCGACGACATCTCCCAATCGGTAGCCCTGGGGTCTTTTGGCTTGATATTCCTCCGGGGTTAGTTCCCCGGTATAACCGAGAATATGCGCCCCGATTTTACCATTGGGATAGTAGCGCACTGATTCCACGTCCACTTCAATGCCGGTTAATTCGTCCTTGTATTCCTCTAGGGCGATAATTTGGGCCGGAGTTAAACCCCTAGCGATGCGGATCAGGGTGGAGGGGTTTTCGTCCGCTTCGTTAATGCGTTTTTCTAGGTCGCTTCTGGGAATGCCTAAAATACTGGCTAAACGGTCAAGATTGAGTTTTTGGGCGGGATTACGCTGGGATTTGGGCCAAATATAGGCCGCATGGGTTAAGCGGGCTGTCGCCAAAACTTTGCCATTGCGATCGAATAAGTTGCCCCGGACTGGGGGTTTGGGAAGAATGCGAATCCGGTTATTTTCTGCCCTTTCTCGGTTAATTTGTCCTTGCTGCAGTTGTAAATAGGCTAAGCGTGAGCCGACTCCTCCTAGCAGGACAATGCTAATTAAGCCCATAATTAGCCATGACTGACGCTGACGACCGACTAGACGCTCTTTATCTTTGATTTTATTCTGTAATTTATTCGGCGCTGGCCGCGTCGGCGAGGTGAGCGGTTTTTTCGGTTTCAGTTTGACTTTGGTTTTTGATAGGAGTCCGCTATTACGCATTTGCTTAAAGTTAAAAATTTAAAAGTTATTAGTCATCAGTTAGGGACTTGCGTGGGAATAATATCCCAGCCAGAAAATCGCTCTGTAGAAGAATTAGACCGGCCAGATGGCACATTATCAAAGCGCAAGTCCCTAACATCTCGAAGGCTCTCGCCCTACTTAGGGTGATCAGCAAACCTGATCGATCGGAGGGCGCAAGCTTTGCGCCCCTACAGTAACGGATTTTGTCCACAATGTAGGGGCGAACTGCGTTCGCCCAAAAGGTACATTATCAAAGCGCAAGTCCCTTATCAGATTTGAGTTCTAAGTGAGTAGTTTTAAATAGCACTTTCCTGATGTCTTTTCACTGTTTACTGTTCACTGAAAAAGACGCAATACTAGGTGATTTAGCTCCTCTCTTGACTAAAGTTCAGGGTATCTGCAATATATCTTAACAAAATAAGTGTAAATACTGGGAGTGGAAGGAACCACTCCAGACACAGAGGACACAAAGATTGATCGCTTCTATAGTAAGTTAAAGAGAGCCTGGAAACTGGCGCAGACATATAGTTAAGAGTTTGTCAAGTGTTTCTTAACTATATCTAACATTATCCCTGTTCAAAATGTAATCACACTGCGGATAGAATCCCCTTGGCGCATCAGGTCAAAGGCCTCGTTAATTCTTGCCAGGGGTAGAACATGGGTGATTAAATCATCGATGTTAATCTTGCCGTCCATGTACCAATCGACTATTTTTGGTACATCTGTACGACCTCTCGCTCCACCAAAAGCCGTACCTTTCCAGACCCGTCCGGTGACTAATTGAAAAGGACGGGTACTAATTTCTTGGCCGGCCCCGGCTACACCGATAATAGTGGCAACACCCCAACCCTTATGGCAACATTCCAAAGCTTGACGCATAATCTGGACATTGCCGATACACTCAAAACTATAATCGGCCCCACCCTTAGTTAAATCCACCAGATAGGCCACTAAATCCCCCTCGATTTCTTGGGGATTAACAAAATGAGTCATCCCGAATTTGGTCGCTAAAGCTTGTTTCTGGGGATTGATATCGACCCCGACAATCATATCGGCCCCCACTAAACGGGCCCCTTGAATAACGTTTAAACCGATACCTCCCAGACCAAAAACCACCACTTTTGCCCCCGGTTCCACTTTAGCGGTATTAATCACCGCACCGATACCTGTAGTGACTCCGCAGCCGATATAACAGACTTTTTCAAAGGGAGCATCCGGGCGAATCTTAGCTAGAGAAATCTCCGGCAGTACGGTATAGTTAGCAAAAGTCGAGGTTCCCATGTAGTGATAAAGAGGCTGACCATCGAGGGAAAAACGACTGGTTCCATCCGGCATTACTCCCCGACCTTGGGTAAGACGAATCGCTTGACAGAGATTGGTTTTAAAGCTGAGACAGTATTCGCACTGACGACATTCGGGAATGTATAGGGGAATAACATGATCCCCCACTTTCAGGCTAGTGACACCTTCTCCCACTTCTACCACGATTCCGGCCCCTTCATGGCCTAAAATTGAGGGAAATAAGCCTTCAGGATCGGCCCCAGAGAGAGTATAGGCATCGGTGTGACAAACTCCCGTGGCTTTGATTTCTACTAACACTTCCCCCGCTTGCGGTGCTGCTAATTTTACCGTTTCAATAGTTAGGGGTTTTCCCGCTTCTAGGGCAACTGCCGCTCGAACATCCATAGGCTCAAAGCAATAGGTTTTTTCCAGTATAATAGCGTTAAACTGCTGAAGAGTTGTAATAGAACAATTCTAAACTTATCTCTATGTTAGTCCTCACCATCCGCGAAGAAGGAATTAACGATGGTGGCTTTACTGCTAGTCTCAATTTTGATAGCGGTAACAGCTACCCAATTACGGTTACTGACCCCTTTACTAACCAAGAAGAAAAAGACCTAGAATGGTACTTTGAGGAATGGTTAGTATTTCCGACGCTAGAGACGGATAAAGCGCAAAAAGCCGCCAACAGTGTCCAAAACTATGGCGAAAACCTATTTAAACAGGTTTTCCAGAGTAATTTAAATGCTTATGGGGAATATCGAGACTTGCGAAAGCAGTTAAGTCAACTGCAAATTATCATCGAAAGTCAGTCGCCAGAATTTCAAGCTTTACATTGGGAAGCGCTGAAAGATCCTGATTTACCGCGTCCTTTTTCTATAGATTGTATCATCTCCCGCCAGCGTCGAGGGGCTACAGTTGTCCCGGTGCAAATGGCCACTTATCCTACTATCAATCTTCTGGTGGTGATTGCGCGTCCTAATGAGGAATCTGATATTAACTATCGCACGATTTCCCGTCCTTTGGTAGAACTGGTAAATAGTAGTGAAATACCGGTAAAAATTGATATATTGCGTCCCGGAACTTATGAATCACTAACCAGACATCTGGATGAGAAGGGAGAAGGATACTATCATGTTATTCATTTCGATGTTCATGGCGGATTAATGGAATATGAACAGTACCAAAGACAGGTTCACGGGGATTCTTGGCGCTATCAAAGGGGATGGGGACTGGAGGATTTAGCAGAATATGAGGGAGTAAAAGCTTTTCTGTTTCTGGAAGGAGAAGAAAAAGGTCAAGCGACTCCGGTAGAAGCGACGGAATTAGCGAATTTACTCACTGGGAAAAATATCCCTATTTGTATTCTCAATGCTTGTCAGTCAGCAAAGCAAATTTCCCAGGAATCAGAAGACTATCGGGAAACCAGTTTAGGAAGTCGTTTGATGACTGCGGGAATGCAAGCAGTGGTGGCGATGGGATATTCGGTGACGGTTTCTGCAGCTAAGTTGATGATGAAACCAATTTATCAGCAATTATTGAACGGAAAAGACCTAACGGAAGCGATGCGAAAGGGACGGTTAGAGTTATTCAATAATAAGCAACGCCGCGCCTATTATAATACGATAATAGATTTAGAAGATTGGTTATTACCGGTGATTTATTGTCGCGGTAAAATTAATCTCAATTTGCGTCCATTTACTCCAGAAGAGGAGGAAAAATACTGGGAACATATCGGCAATCAATATGTCTTTCCTTTACCAGAATACGGCTTTGTGGGAAGGGATTTAGAAATTCTCAAGATGGAAAAGGCGCTGCTGAAACATAATATCCTTTTACTCAAAGGAATGGGAGGGACAGGAAAAACTACTTTACTCAATTATCTACGAGAATGGTGGCAAAAAACCAACTGGGCGACCCATATTTTCTATTTTGGTTATGATAGAAAAGCTTGGACTTTAGAACAGATTGTCCATGAAATCGGTCAGGGAATTTATAATCGTTTTGAACAGGCGAGTTTCCAAGCGATGAACCTGAAAGCGCGAGTAAGGAAACTAGAGCAAAAACTCCGCAGTGAGGCGTATATTCTCATTTTAGATAATCTGGAGTCGGTGACGGGACAACCGTTAGCAATTCAGAATACTTTACCGGAGAATGAAAGGGAAGAAATCGCCGAATTTCTCAAGAATTTGGTCGGGGGAAAGACGAAGGTGATTTTGGGTTCTCGCAGTGAGGAAACTTGGCTGCAACGCAGGACTTTTAAGGAGAATATCTATCACTTACAAGGATTAGACCAAGAGTCGAGAACTGAATTAGCGGAGAGAATCTTAGAACGTCAGGCGAAGAGTCGGAAAAATGCGATTAAAAAGGATAATTATTTTAAGCGCTTGATGAAGTTGTTGGCGGGATATCCGTTGGCGATGGAAGTGGTATTAGCGAATCTGAAGCGACAGTCACCGGAGGAGATTTGGCAAGGGTTACAGTTGGCGGAATTAGCTGATGTGGGGGATGAGGATAAGACTAATAATATCATCAAATGTGTGGAATATTCCCACAGTAATTTGTCGGAGGAGGCGCAGAAGTTGTTACTCTGTTTAGCGCCTTTTAGTGGGTTTATTTTCAGGGGTGTTATTCCTATGTATAGCCAAAAACTACAGCAATTAGAACCTTTACAAGGTTATCAATTTGACCAATTTGATGCAGCGATTGAAGAAGCGATTCATTGGGGTTTGCTTTCGCCGATGAGTGAAGAAATGCCGAGTTTTTTGACTATCCAACCCATTTTTCCCTACTTCCTGAAGACGAAGTTAAAGGAATTAGCACCAGAGACACAAGCAGCAATTTGGGAGGGTTTTAAGAATCATTACCGAGACTTGGCAGGTAATTATAGTAACTTACTAAATTCCAAAAATCCGCAAGAGAAGCAGTGGGGGATATTGTTCTGTCGCTGGGAGTATGAAAATCTGTTTAATGCGTTGCAGATTTGTTTGGAGAAGCAGGAAAGTTTTGGATTTTTTACTTGCTTAGATAATTACTATAAAGTCACTTCTGATTCAGTAACTAGAGCAAAATTCATGGAGAGTTTGTGCCAATCGATAGAAAAATATCCTCCTGAATTTTTGCAAACTGAGTTTGGTTATGAAATGGGATTTGCATTTCATAGGTATGGAAGTGGACTGCTAGACATAAAACAATATAACTTAGCCAAGAATTACTATGAAAAAGCTTTGCAAGCATATCAATCACTAAGTCAAATAGAAGAAAGGACAAAACAATCTTACATATCTACAACCCTGCACCAGTTGGGATATTTAGCGCAAAAATTGAGGGAATGGGAGCAAGCCCGAAGCTACTACCAGCAAGCTATTGAGATCAAGATTGAATATGGCGCTGCCGGAGGCACGCAAAGCGCCCGCTATGAGCAAGCCAGCACCCTGCACTGTTTGGGAATCGTAGCGCAAGAATTGAGGGAATGGGAGCAAGCCCGAAGCTACTACCAGCAAGCTATTGAGATCTACATTGAATATGGGGATCGCTTCTCCCAAGCCAGCACCCTGCACCATTTGGGAGTCGTAGCGCAAGCATTGAGGGAATGGGAGCAAGCCCGAAGCTACTACCTGCAAGCTATTGAGATCTTTATTGAATATGGGGATCGCTATGAGCAAGCCGGAACCCTGCACCAGTTGGGAATCGTAGCGCAAGAATTGAGGGAATGGGAGCAAGCCCGAAGCTACTACCAGCAAGCTATTGAGATCCTCATTGAATATGGGGATCGCTTCTCCCAAGCCAGCACCCTGCACTGTTTGGGAAGGTTAGCGGAAGAAGTTGGGGAATTGAGCCAAGCCAAAAGTTATTACCTGCAAGCCTTACAAATTTGGGCAGAATTTAACGATAATTACACCATACAAACCTATTCTTTGCCTCGTCTTGTTGCTCTTTATCAGCAAACGCAAGATGAGGAGATTCTTGTCGGTATTGCTTCTGTTTTCGGGGTTGGGGTTGAGGAGGTGATGGGGTGATGATCCTCCCTCACTCCCTCACGAACCTGGCTTGTTGTTGCGCTTCAGCGCTAACTATTTCGGGCTTGCTGAAAAAGTAAGGGCGAAGCATTCGGATAGGAAATCTACGGTTTCAGCGATAGGTTATTGCCCGAATGCTTCGCCCCTACAATGTTGTGATCTACGGATGAGGTGTAATAGCGAGAATGGTGATTTCCCCCGAATGAGGTCCATAGCACCAGAAAATTCGATAGGCTCCCGGTGTATTCTGTTGGGCGTAGGCTTCAAAAACCTTCTGTGTTGAATCATAAGGGTTGTCGAGGGAATTAAATTCGTGGGTTTTTAGTCCTGGATGTCTTGGGTTTGTACTGAGGAGCTTGAGGGCTTTTGTTACCTGTTTGTAGAGACCCTCTTGTTTCGATGCTTTTGTCCTACCTTGAGCCAGGCGAGTCTTTTGAGCCTGTTCCGCTTCTGCTCGCAATTCAGATAGAGTATTTCGAGCTTCCTGTGTCTGTCGTAAAGAGAAATTCAATTACTCCTCGACTTCTTCAGGAATAGATTCAGCAAACTCAAGCATAGCGTCTAAATCGACTGTTTCTTCAGCGAAATCTCCCGTGCGGGCTTCTGCGAGTCCCCGTTTGAGCGACTCGCGGACACTAGGATTCTGAAAAGCCCATAGTTCTCCCTCTGGAATCGCCACCATGGGAACCAAAAGAAGTTCCCCGCTTGTATTCATCAGTATCCGATAGTGACGGTTGCTACATTGAGTCCCAAGGCTAATCCGTCCGCAAGCATCAGCCTGAATATCTTCTTTAATGAGCGAAAAATTCTGATACTCCATCACGTCTCCTCCTCTCTTCATATACTTATTCTAGATAAGTTACCCAATTTGGGCAATAGGGTTATGTCCATTTAGCTTCTCACTACCTAAAGAAAACAGGTTAAACTTGTTCGGGCTAGAGCCTTGACAACAAACCTAGTTTGTAGTCGAAGCTCTCTTCGCTAAATTCTCTCCCCTTTCCTTGTAGGAGAAAGGCCAGGGGAGAGGTCAATAATTAAGAACCCAATGCGATCACACTATCTGGTAAAGATCAAGTATAATAATAAATATGAAGACCAAATTATTCATCTACCGTTAACTTAATGAAAGCCAAATGAACTTATCAAAACAATCGGACATTCAAGAAAATCCCACAACACTTTACGAACAAGATCTTCAGTTGTGGATTGAGCAAACTATTCATCAATTACAGAATCGACAGTTTGAACAACTGGATATAGAAAACTTAATTGAGGAGTTAAAAGATTTGGGTAAGTCAGAGAAACGCGCCTTAGAGAGCAACTTAATGGTCTTGTTGATTCACTTACTCAAATTAAAGATACAGCATGATGCTCCTGAGACAATGAAAGCAAGTTGGTATAATTCAGTAGATGAGCATCGCCAGCGCGTTCAAGATGATTTACTTAAGACTCCCTCTCTTAAATCTTATCTCTTAATCTCCATCACACAAGCCTATTCCAGCGCTCGTAAAGTCGCCATCAAACAGGGTAAACGCGCTCAATTTGGTATTCGTATTCCCCAAGAAAGTGAGTATCCCCTCGCTTGTCCTTTCACACCTGAACAGATTCTAAATGAGGACTTTTACGGGTAAAAACGAAAGTAAACATTATCAATAATAAAACCATGAAACCAGAATATGACCTTGCCAACATGAAAAATCGCCCGAATGACCTAATCCCCCTTCCCTGGGAAATAAGGGGGGAATAAAGTTTTTAACACCTAACTACTTATATCTCAATAAATCTCTTGGATAAATCATAGCAAAGTGAACCTTTCATGTACTCTAAATTAAGGAGAAGACGATGGCTAATCTGGATGATGTAGGAAGAGCGAAAGCAGCTGATAAAAACCTGAACGATGCTAACCGAAGCGATGTGCAGGTAAACAAAACAAGACCATATCCTTAACTGTTCTCTCTGATTTAGAGCAGTTAACCCTGTCAGTAACGGATATTTTGCTTGGTTAAATTAAAAATAGCAAATTACCATTAACGTAAATCTTAATTAAGGAGGTAAATATGGTTCAATTTTTACAAGCAAAAGAAGTCACTTTCAGAGATTTCATTAATCATTTTCAACTACAGTTTATAGAAGATGAGCATTTTTTTGGGGAATGGCAGCAAGACCTAGAAGCAATCTCTGAACAAGAAAAAGAATTGTTAGATAAAATCAAAACAGGTTATTTTAACTTATTGAATTATCCTCCCTTTTTGGAAACTTCGGTGAGGATGACGGTTTTAGACCCATTATTATTTATTGGTAACTTTTATCTATTTCCCTTTCACATTAAAGCAGAAGAGTCTGTTGAAATTATTACAAAAGAGCAAGATTTAATAATTAAAGGAAGGTTAGATACTTTAATTCTAAAAGAGCAATTATGGGTAATGATTATTGAATCAAAACGGGTTATTTATTCCGTTGAAGTAGGTTTACCGCAATTATTAGCTTATTTAATGGTCAATCCTCATCCCAACCGTCCTAATTATGGAATGTTGACCAATGGTTCCGAGTTTTTATTTGTTAAATTATTATGGGACGGTAAACCTTTATACGGAACCTCTCGTTTATTTGCCATGAGAAATCCGGGGGATTTATACGAGGTTCTCAAAATCCTTAAACATCTCTGTCAACTAATTTGAGTATCAAGATAATCAGTACCTACAAAATCATTACTCTCCTATTTCCCTCTGTTGTATAATTTGCTCTGAAAGGAACAAATCAGAGGCATAAATAAAAATTATCAGGATTTTTTCGGCTTTTCTTGACTATTTCAGCCTTATTTGTCCTAACAAGCTCAAGAATACGAGATTTTTTCTCTAGAATTGCCCGGCCTGAGAGGGGAATGATAAAGTTAGATAAGAAAATTAAAGATGGTGTGATTAAAGTGAAATTTGCTGCTAGTACCTATTTTTCCCTGCTGCGCCATTGTGCCGTTCCTTTGCTGTCGATCGCCACTTTTACGCCAATTCTCTTAACTTATTTAGCCAAGGAAAAACCAGAAACCCCGCAAGCGCAGGCAAATCTAGAAACTGCTGCCTCCCCTGCTCCTATTATCCCATCTCCGATCGCACCCTTAACCGCACCATCGCCGAAACTATCCCCCTCTCCCCAATCTTCTGCGACTCCAAAATCAGCACCCTCTCCCCAATCTTCCCTCTCCGCACCGAAAAAATTAGCAGCATCGGTTCATTCCCCTAATACTTCCCCTAATACTTCCCCCGCTGCCGCAGCCAAACCGGTAACTAGACAACCCTTAGTGGTTCCCGCTAATTATACGCCGCCGGCCATAGAAATTCGCGTGGCGATCAAAAGGGATGTGGCCAGTGTTTTGATTGGAGTTAACGGACCTGCGGTGATCACAGATCGCCAAGGTCGCGGTTTAAAAACGATTGCCACTAACGAGGGTTTACCGGTCATTCCAGATGCCAAGGGCTTAAAAATGGGCGATTTATCGCTGCCAGAGGTGATTTTTGTGCAGCCCACCAGTGCCGATGGTTTAGTTTATGTGGATGATAGTTGGTATCGGGGCAAAATCCTCCTTGTCGCCCAAGGCGATCGCTTGTTAGTGGTCAATCATGTTAATTTAGAGGCCTATCTCTATAGTGTGGTGGGTAGTGAAATGCACTCCACCGCGCCAATGCACGCTTTAAAGGCACAGGCGATCGCCGCTCGTTCCTACGCCCTAGTACATATAATCCGCCCCGCTAATGCTTGGTTTCATCTGGGCAATAGCCAACGCTGGCAGGTATATAAAGGCATTCGCTCGGAGTATCAATCGACTCACCAAGCGGTTAATGCCACTGCTGGGCAGATTCTCAGCTATAAAGGGGGTGTAGTCGAGTCTCTTTATGCCGCCACCGATGAAATTGTCGCTTGGGCCCACGGTGGTCGCGGCATGAGTCAAACTGGGGCTTATAAATTAGCGGAAAAAGGCCTAGATTATCAACAAATTCTCGGTAATTATTATCCCGGAGTTGGTTTAGCCCGTCTAGTTCTACAAAATTAGATTGATAGGCTTTCTCGATCGCTGGTGCTAGGCTGTTGACTATAGCAGGGAGAAATAGTTGAGCATTTGTACTAAAATTCCCAACAGCTTGCCGACCTGTTTCTTCTAGTTGATAACTGATCACTGATAACTGATCACTGAAATGCCGACCATAGCAGATTTCTAGTAACCGTATTACAATAAACTTTCAAAATGCTATAGCAGTAAATCTCTCTATGAATAGCCCCTTTCTCGACTACCTCAACGGCCCCAAGCATCCCGTCCTCGTCTTTGATGGGGCGATGGGAACTTCCCTACAAAGCCAAAATCTGACGGCCGAGGACTTTGGTGGGGCAGAATACGAAGGTTGTAACGAGTATCTTGTCCATACTAAACCTAGCGCCGTAGCCAAAGTCCACGAAGCCTTTTTAGCCGTGGGTGCGGATGTGATTGAAACCGACACCTTTGGGGGAACCTCGATAGTTTTAGCCGAGTACGATTTAGCCGATCAAGCCTATTATCTCAACAAAACCGCCGCCGAACTGGCCAAGGCTTGCGCTAATAAATACTCTACCCCCGAAAAACCCCGTTTTGTGGCGGGTTCCATGGGGCCGGGGACAAAACTGCCCACTTTGGGTCATATTGACTTTGATACGCTCAAAAATGCCTATGTGGAACAGGTAGAGGGTCTGTACGATGGCGGGGCAGATTTATTATTAGTAGAAACCTGTCAGGATGTCCTGCAAATTAAAGCGGCTTTAAATGCTATTGAAGAAGTATTTCAGCAAAAAGGTCAACGATTGCCCCTCATGGTTTCAGTGACGATGGAAACCATGGGAACGATGTTAGTAGGAACGGAAATTAACGCCGTTGTCTCTATTTTACAACCCTATAAAATCGATATTTTGGGACTTAACTGCGCCACCGGTCCCGATTTGATGAAACCCCATATTAAATATCTCTCGGAAAATTCCCCTTTTATTGTTTCTTGTATTCCTAATGCTGGTTTACCGGAAAATGTCGGCGGTCAAGCGCACTATCGCCTCACTCCCGTAGAATTAAAAATGGCTTTAATGCACTTTATCGAAGATTTGGGAGTACAAATTATCGGCGGTTGTTGTGGTACTCGTCCCGACCATATTCAAGCTTTAGCGGAACTAAGTCAGGGTTTAACTCCGAAATCTCGTCATTATCATTATGAACCATCCGCCGCTTCTATTTATAGTACCCAACCCTATATTCAAGATAATTCTTTCCTGATTGTCGGGGAAAAATTAAACGCCAGTGGTTCTAAAAAATGTCGGGAACTGCTCAATGTTGAAGACTGGGATAGTTTAGTATCGATGGCGAAAGCGCAGGTAAAAGAAGGGGCGCATATTCTCGATGTCAACGTCGATTATGTGGGCCGGGATGGGGTGCGCGATATGCACCAATTAGCCTCTCGTTTAGTTAATAATGTCACCCTACCTTTAATGTTAGATTCCACCGAATGGGAAAAAATGGAAGCGGGGTTAAAAGTAGCGGGGGGTAAATGTATCCTCAACTCTACTAACTACGAAGACGGGGAACCGCGTTTTTATCAAGTCTTGGATTTAGCGAAAAAATACGGCGCGGGGGTAGTAATTGGAACCATTGATGAAGAAGGAATGGGACGCACTGCCGAGAAAAAATTCCAGATAGCTAAACGGGCCTATTATGCGGCGATAGAATACGGAATTCCTCCCTACGAAATCTTTTTTGATCCTCTAGCTTTACCGATTTCTACCGGTATCGAAGAAGACCGAGAAAATGGCAAGGCTACCATCGAAGCAATGGGCCGAATTCGCCAAGAATTGCCAGAATGTCACATTCTTTTAGGTGTGTCTAATATCTCCTTTGGCTTGAATCCGGCAGCGCGTCAGGTATTAAATTCCGTCTTCCTTCACGAAGCGATGCAGGTGGGTATGGATGGGGCAATCGTCAGCGCTAATAAGATTCTTCCTTTGGCAAAAATTGAACCAGAATATCAGCAAATTTGTCGAGATTTAATCTATGATAATCGTCGTTTTGATGGCGATATATGTGTTTATGATCCCCTGACCAAATTAACCGAATTATTTGCGGGTAAAACCACTAAAAAAGACCCCTCTAGTAATGCTAATTTACCCGTGGAGGAACGATTAAAACAGCATATTATTGATGGGGAAAGATTGGGACTGGAAGACGCTTTAAAGCAAGCTTTACAGGACTATCCACCCCTAGATATTATTAATATTTTCCTCTTGGATGGGATGAAGGTAGTGGGTGAGTTATTTGGTTCAGGACAAATGCAGTTACCTTTTGTTCTCCAATCTGCCCAAACTATGAAAGCAGCTGTTGCTTTTTTAGAACCCTTTATGGAGAAAAAAGAGGGGGATAATAATGCCAAAGGGACTTTTATTATCGCAACAGTTAAAGGGGATGTTCACGATATTGGTAAAAATTTAGTTGATATTATCTTGACAAATAACGGCTATAAGGTGATTAATTTGGGCATTAAACAACCCGTAGAAAATATCATCGAAGCCTACCAAGAACATAAAGCCGATTGTATCGCTATGAGCGGTTTATTGGTGAAATCAACGGCTTTTATGAAGGAAAATCTAGAGGTTTTTAACGAAAAAGGAATCACCGTTCCTGTTATCCTTGGCGGGGCAGCTTTAACTCCCAAATTTGTCCATGATGACTGTCAAAAAACCTATAAGGGACAGGTTATCTATGGTAAAGATGCCTTCTCTGACCTGCATTTTATGGATAAATTAATGCCCGCTAAAGCTGGGGGTCAATGGGATGATAGTAAAGGCTTTTTAGCGGAGTTTGCCGAGGCAGAAAAAAGCCCGGTTGTTGCCGAAGAATTAAAGGTTAATCCCGATACTATTTTTACCGATGGCAGCGTCAACCAAGAATTAGTTATTGATACCCGTCGGTCCGAAGCGGTGGCAGTTGATATTCCCCGACCAACACCGCCCTTCTGGGGTACTAAAATATTAACAGCAGCAGAAATTCCCATCGAGGAGGTTTTCTGGTATTTAGATCTACAAGCTTTATTTGTCGGTCAATGGCAATTCCGCAAACCAAAAAGCCAATCGAAGCAAGAATACGACCAGTTTTTACAGGAAAAAGTTCATCCAATTCTAGCAGCATGGAAAGAGAAAATTGTCAAGGAAAATTTACTAAACCCCACATTAATTTATGGTTATTTTCCCTGTCAGTCGTCCGGTAATTCCCTCTTAATTTACGATCCCGAATCGATAGAAGCGGGCGAAAAACCCGAAAATCTGCAACCGATCGCCATTTTTGAGTTTCCTCGCCAGAAATCCGCTCGTCGTCTCTGTATTGCTGACTTTTTCGCCCCGCAGGAATCCGGTATGATCGACGTTTTCCCGATGCAAGCGGTGACAGTGGGGGAAATCGCCACGGAATACGCTAAATCTCTCTTTGATGCCAACCAATACACCGAATACCTCTATTATCACGGCATGGCTGTCCAAACCGCCGAAGCCATGGCCGAATGGACCCACACCCGCATCCGTCGCGAGTTAGGTTTCGCAGAGTTCGATCCCGATAATATCCGCGATATACTGCAACAGCGTTACCAGGGTTCTCGCTATAGTTTCGGCTATCCCGCTTGTCCCAATATTCAGGATCAATACAAGCAACTAGCTCTGTTAGGATGCGATCGCATTGGGATGTCTATGGACGAAAGCGAACAATTGTACCCAGAACAATCCACCACCGCCATTATCACCTATCACCCCACCGCTAAATACTTTAGTACCTAATCAGTTATCAATGATCAGTTATCAGTTATCAGGTGTGAGTTTTTATCGGTAAAACCCCACACCCCACACCCCGCACCCCACACCCTACCCCCAGGAAAAGCTTTTTGCCGCAAACCCTAATTAGGGCAGCCATTCCAGTAAAATTCCTAGGGAGCTATCTTTACGGGCGCGGGAATTTTGGGCTTGAATATCGGCGGCTAAACGTAAATTAGAGGTAATCGCATAACCAACCGAAAGAGTAGTCAATCCCACCTCGTTAGCACCCCCCGGTGAGATAAAACTCTGACTGACGGTGATATCTGCTGCCCCCGTGCGAGAAAGGGCTAATTTGAGCTTTAATCCTAAGTTAAGCCCATCGGTGCTGTAATTTTCTGTCTGAATGTAACGATAGCCCACCATGGGAGCCAGATTGACATAATCACCCAAAGGGAGGAGATAGTATTGTAAATTGGCTCCTATTGCCGTCCTTTTGCCGTTAAAAGCCGTCTGATAATCGCCGCTTAGGGTTAAACTGGTTTGACCGAAAAACACATCTTCTACCCCCAAAATCACGCCACTGGAATTATCGCTAGAAGGAAACTCTGCATATCCTAAACGGATACGAGTGCGAAAACTAGGATCGCGGCGAATATCTTCGGCGATATCGGGTATTTTTTCTAACCAACGCTCTAAAACCGGGCTTTCTTGCCGAATTTTCGGGTCTAGGTCTAACTCCGTTTCTGCCCACACCGGACCAATCGCCCCCCATAATAAACCAAGAGCGATCGCATTTATAGAACAGCAAGAGAGCTTAAACATGATCTGCATTATACCCAAGGAGGCAGGGGGCAAGAGGCAAGAGGCAAGAGGCAAGAGAAAGAATCTGGCAATAAAGCTTTTAGCTTAACAAATTACTGGTTACTGTTTACTGATCACTGAAAAGCCGGCACTCCCCCAAAGGTTACAATAAAAATAAAGATTCAGATTCCCCGTTATTCTTGAGAGGACGGGGGGCAGTAGGAGCAGCAATAGTGGTTAGAATATTAAAACTTTCGCAATTAAGTAGCGCAGAACGGGCAAAACTTCAGAAAAGAGCCGAGTTAGATATTGATAACGCCCTCAAAGTCGCTCAAACGGTCATAGAAACCATCCGCGAACGGGGGGATGCCGGCGTTGTGGACTATGTGCGGCGTTTTGACTACGAAGGTGCGACGGTAGAAAATATCAAAGTCAGCGAGGCAGAATTTGAGCGGGCTTTTCAGTTAATTGAACCGGAAGTAAAAACTGCCATTGAACAGGCTTTCCGGAATATTCAAGAGGTACATCGTCGCCAAATGCCGGAAGAAACACTACTGGCAGAAATTGAAACCGGTGTCTTTGCCGGCGAAAAAATCTCTCCTATCCCCAATGTGGGTTTATACGTTCCCCGGGGCCGCGGTGCTTTTCCCTCGATGATGTTAATGTTAGCCATCCCGGCAATGGTGGCAGGAGTGGAAAGAGTTGTCGTTTGCACTCCCCCCGATAAACAGGGCAACGTCGAACCCGTTTCTCTGGTGGCGGCGCAGATGGCTGGAGTCAGAGAAATTTATAAATTAGGGGGCGTACAAGCGATCGCCGCTTTGGCTTTGGGAACAAAAAATATCAAAAGGGTTGACAAAATTACCGGTCCGTGTAGCGTCTATGGGGCGGCGGCCAAACGGTTACTGTTCGGTACTGTGGATGTGGGTTTGCCGGCCGGTCCAAGTGAGTCGATAGTTTTGGCCGATGAGTCCACCGATGCCCGTTTAGCGGCCTTGGATTTATTAATTGAAGCGGAACACGGGGCGGATTCGGCGGCTTTATTAGTCACCCACTGTGAAGATTTAGCGATCGCTGCTAGTGAATATGCACAGGAATACCTGCAAAAACTCCCGGATTGGCGACGGGAATTCTGTGAGGCGGGTTTAGCCGCCTATGGGGGCATAATTTTAACCGATAGTTTGCAGCAATCCCTCGATTTTGTCAATGAGTACGCCCCGGAACATCTAGAGGTTTTAGTTAGTAATCCTTTTGCCATTCTGGGCAAGATTAAAAATGCTGGCGAAATTCTCCTGGGAAATCATACTCCTTCCTCTATGGCTACCTACGCCATCGGAGTCAATGCTGTGCTGCCGACGGGAAGTTTTGCCCGTTCCTATTCGGCGGTTTCGGTTTATGATTTTCTCAAGCGCTCCACTTTGGCTTATGTCACCCCTGAAGGCTTTGAAAAGTTAAAAGAAACCACGAAAACTTTAGCCGAGTACGAAGGTTTTCCCGCCCATAAATTAGCAATTCAACACAGGGAAATTTTACTCTAAATACAGGGAATAGGAAACGGGGAATAACTTAGATATGTAGGCAAGCTTATTTTTTAAATTCAGAACGTAGGTTGGGTTGAAGCATGAAACCCAACGCCCGATTATGTTACGCTACCGCTAACCCATCCTACAAATAATTGTGCCTCCCTACTTAAAACACCTGAAGAAATTGCTAAAAC
>NZ_JADBTF010000477.1:0-30267 GCF_020246295.1 Microcystis sp. M090S1
TTATCTAGAAAGGCATTGCTGCGATTTTTGTCAATTGTTTTTTATCTAGAGCGAACTAATCAATTAAGTCTCTTGCCAGATAAGGATTTAGTCGATTTATGTCCCCCTATCGAACCATAACAAGTAACGAAGAGCCATAATTATCACAAAATCCATCTTTCTGCCCTAGTGGTGACGCTCTTATCTCAAGGCCTAGTGCTTGCTCAGAATATCTGTACTTTTAGAAAGCAGCAAATAGGCAACAGAAAATTAGGAAACAAACAAGAAAATATCTATGTCATCAACATCAGTCGCAGTGACAGAGTTCCTTAAAAAAGCCCCCTGTTAACTATAATTTCCTTTCATAAAACGCCAATTCAAGTCTGAATTACATGACTGTCTGCTCCATCCTCATAGAATACCTCATTCGGGTTACGATAGTCAAGACATTTTCGAGGACGATTGTTAATCAAGTTTACGGCTCTTTCTACCTCCTCAAACTTGGCTAAAAATACCTCTAAAGTTCGATTTATTCTTTGACGTAGCTGTGCTATAAGGTGATGAATTATCCCCATTAAGTTAGGATATTATCCAGGTCTTGCTAGGGATGCGATCGATGAATTTACTTAAAGATAAGCAGAAAATTCGTTTTGTTGACCTTTTTTGTGGTTTGGGAGGGTTTCGAGTCGCTATTGAACAAGTTTGCCGCCAAAAAAACTTAGAATCTGATTGTGTCTTTTCCTGTGATATAGATAAAGATGCTCGGTCAATTTATCACGCTAATTTTGGCGATCAACCCCAGGGAGATATTACCGAAATTGCCGCCCTAGATATTCCCAATCACGATATTTTAATGGCAGGATTTCCCTGTCAACCCTTTAGTATTTGTGGTGATTTAAAGGGATTTGAAGATACCAGAGGCACGCTATTTTTTGAGATTGCCCGCATTTTAAAAGCCAAACAACCCGCAGCATTTATTCTGGAAAATGTCAAGCAATTGCAGGGACATCAACAGGGAAAAACCTTAGAAGTTATTCTCGATACTCTGCAAGATTTAGATTACTATACCGATTACCGAGTTTTGAATGCGCTTAATTTTGGTTTACCGCAAAAACGGGAACGGATTTTTATCGTTGGTTTCCGAGAAGCGCGGGGTTTTATCTGGCCAAAACCAGCTTTATCTAGAACAAGTTTAACAGAAATATTAGAGGAAAATGTCTCGGATTTTTATTATGCTTCCGAAAAAATTCAAAAAAGTCGCCTTCTGAAAAGAGAGGGGAAAAAACCTTATAGTGAACCGACTATCTGGCACGAAAATAAAGGAGGAAATGTCAGTGCTTATCCCTATTCCTGTGCCTTGCGAGCGGGAGCATCCTATAATTATTTGTTAGTGGATGGGAAAAGACGCTTAACAGAAAGAGAAATGCTACGTTTACAAGGTTTTCCCGATGATTATCAAATTGTCGGCAGTTATCAAACTATGCGAAAATTAACCGGTAATAGTGTAGCGATTTCCTGCGTAGCTGCTGTGGTTAATTCTGTAATCGAGTCTTTGTTAGATGTTGCTCAAGCATCAACTAATTCATTCTCGTTAAATCGACAACTTAATTAAGTTTATTTTCGACTCAGGAGTTTTAGATAGTGGTAAGTATTCAGGACGCTTTTAATTCCCTATATAGAGAGTAAAAGCCTAGGATATTATAGCTTGTTTGAGTCCTAATTTATGTCTCTAAAATTAGCTGACCCATTGCCTTGAGAATTTGGAGCAGATTAATTGCTGATTCAGGATACATTAAATTAAGTTCTGGCATTATCTGATAAGTGGGGTTAGTTTCTTGTCTGAGATAGACGAACATATATTGTAAGCCATTAGTCGCTAATCCCCAAACTGAGGGTTGTCTTTCTAAGCTATTGTAGGCATAAGTCAGTAATTGAGGTAATCCCTGACGTACTTCGATTCCACTCTCTTTAGCTTCAATTACTAAAATCCAAAAAGGGATATTATTGACAGTTGATATCGAATTATTCACCGTGACAATATCAAAGCGTCCGCTAATAGTTTTATCTTCATCCACAAGGATAATATTATCAATCCCTTCTTCAAACCTAATCTTAATCGGATAACGATAAAAACCCGCTAACCGCAATAAGGGAAATAGGGTGAAAACTTTAACTTTTCCTTCTGATGCTTTATCTTCCATCAAATAGGGTCGAAAATCGTTGCGGATTTGAACAAGTTCTAATTTTTCTGCGTCGCTGACGGTTTCCAAAGCTAAAAGCTCTGTAAATGAAACATCCTCAAGCTTTTCTTGGAAATTGAGATGACGTTGAACATCAGCAAGGGTTAGTTTACTCGTTTTGAGGGTAAGCATTGATTTAGCAAGCAGTGCAGCACTGTTTCCATGGTAGCGTAAAATAGGTTTCTCGGCTGTTCTTCCTAACAAAATAAGCCAAGACAGAAACACAAATTTAACAATAAAGTTGCTGCGTGGGGTGCGGATTGTTGATGTGGGTTTTTTAACAGAATTGGTAGCCTTCTAATGCACTTTACACTCGTCGGCGATCTACGATAAAGTTATTTTTGAACGAAAAGCACCCCAAGGTCATATTTCTTGTAGTTAGAGGTTTGATTGGGTTGGGGATGGTGGCATGGGATTGGAATGGGGAGAAGTGGGGTGGACTTAGGCTGAAACTCCTTCTCCCTGCTCCCTTCTCCCCTATAGTCTTAACGAGTAATTTAGATAGTCAACAGCTGACCAAATTTAGGTTACACTTCCTCTTGATGGGAAAGACTGTATCTTGAGAAAATAATGGGCTAAATAGACCCGAATTTAGGGGGTATTTTCCAGAAAAGAATCACTATAATTAAATAAAAATGGTACGCTATTTTTTCCCGATCCATCCATGACTAAAACCCGGGGCATTTGCGCCCCACCTTCGCGCCAAGCTTCGATCGCTTCTTTCTGTAAAACTAATCCTCCCCCCTGTTCTTTTAAAGTTTCTGCTAATAGTCTTTGTGCCTCAGCTTTCCCTTTAGCGCGATTGATTTCTGCCTGGGCCTGTTGTTCTGCTTCTTGGGTGATATAAACGGCTCTTTGGGCGCGTTGTTCCGCGATTTGTTTATCTTCGACAGCCCGAGCAAATTCCGGAGAAAAATTCAAATCTACCACACTGGTATCTAAGACTAGAATACCATACTTTTCTAACCGAGTCGATAGGGCATTATCAAAGTCTTCTTTTAACTCACTGCGTCGAGTAATTGCCTCCTCTACTGTTCTTTTAGCGGCGGCAATTTTAAAGGATTCTTGGGTTTGAGGGGCGATAATTTTAGCGACAATATTTTGTAGGGTACCTTGGGTTCTTCTAATTGCCACTACTTGAGTCGGATCAAGACGAAAATTAATCGCGAAACTAGCGGATAAATTTTGTAAATCTTTAGTGGAACTTTGGGCG
This sequence comes from Microcystis sp. M090S1, assembly GCF_020246295.1. Classification (NCBI taxonomy): domain Bacteria; kingdom Bacillati; phylum Cyanobacteriota; class Cyanophyceae; order Chroococcales; family Microcystaceae; genus Microcystis; species Microcystis sp. M090S1. Next base: position 3,433 of record NZ_JADBTF010000477.1, read on the forward strand.
GGAACTTCAAATTTTTGCACCGTAACATCGTAGATATCGACACTAGAAACAAAGGGAGGTTTAAAGTGAAATCCCTCCAATAAAACCCCGTCCTTAGCCTTTCCTAAAACACTTAAAACCCCCGCTTGTCCCGGGGTGATAATCACATAGGCATTAAAGGCCGCTAAAATGACAATAGTGGCCAATAATCCCCCGATCAGGGAAAGTAAATTAATAGCATCTTTCTGGTTCACAGTTTATACTCCTTGATGAGCGACTAAAGCGAGAATTTTTACCGCAATTGCTTGATTGACAGGCATCACTGACAGACGATTTCCTGTCCTTACTAATAATAATTCATCGGCGGTAAAATTTTGTTTTAAAATTCCTAGGGGCAGCAGTTGGGGAAAAAGGCGATCAAACTCAACTTTAACCGTCCACCAGCGCGGGCAATCTGGGGAGGATTTAGAATCATAGTAGGGACTATCGGTATCGAATTGTGTGGGATCGATCATATCAGTTTGCACTACTCGCATCAAGCCGACAATCCCCGGCGGGGTGGTATTAGAATGATAAAAAAAGGCTAAATCTCCCCGTTTCATCTGACGGAGAAAATTGCGCGCCTGATAATTTCGCACTCCCTCCCAAATAGTTTGACCATCTTTTTTTAAATCCTCGATACTATAGACATCGGGTTCCGATTTCATTAACCAGTAATTTAAATTCATCATTTATAGTTGTGATTAATTCAAATAAGCTCAAAAATATTTTTAGCCGTTCCTGTAAGCCCTGTCACCATAGGGTTATACCAAATCTGGTTATTAAAGACTGATTATTTATTCCTCCTGTTGCCTGTTGCCTTTTGCCTGTCCTGATATGTAGCCTATACTCAACGGATTTAGTATTAAATATAATTCACTTTGACTGCTTTTGTAGTTCTACTCAAACAATTATTGGGAAGAATGTATCTAAAAATACCTTTGTTAGGGGCAATTTTTAAGGACTATGAGCGTTCAAGTCTAGCTATTCTTGGCAACCGTCAGTTTTTCCCTATAGCTAAAAATAATTTATTCTCGATTATTAAATCGATCAATGTAAAATAGGATACATTGCTCTAAAAATCTCTAGCCAATCCATAGATTATCGGTGTTCCAAGCCACTCGCCGCCGTTTAGCCTTATGGTACACTGTTGTCACTGCCATACTACTGCTTTTTCTCGCTACGGGAATGTATTTTTATGTGCGGCATACCCTAGTGGATCGCATTGATGATACCCTCAAACACATCATTGAGGTGGTAAATCGTTCCCTCGTGATCGAATCGATTCCCCCGGATCAAGGACGTTATCGCGTCGATCCCCTCGCAAGTTTTCCCAGTCAGGGTAAATCCGTCGAGGACGATCATATAGATTTGGAATGGTTTGATCCCCAAGGTAATCTACTTTGGTCAACTCTGGCCGAATCCTTAGATATTCCCCTCCATCCCCACCGTCAAGGGGAAACTATTCGCTTATCCGATAATCGTCTGCTGCGACAAGTAACCGAAAGGGTGGAAATCGGTCATTATGTTTTGGGATATCTGCGGGTAAGTCATCCTTGGTTTGAGGTGACAAAACCGATTAGACAGCTATTATGGGATTTAATCGTCGGAATTTGCCTGATGATTGCCAGTGTCGCCTGGATTGGTTGGTTTTTGTCCGGTTTAGCCATTCAACCGGTAAAAGAGTCCTATCAGAGTTTAAAACAATTTACCGCCGATGCTTCCCATGAATTACGCAATCCGATCGCCACTATCCAAACTAACGTGCAAATGGCGATCGCCTATCCCCAAACTGGCCATCAACGCTTGCAAGTGATCGATCGTTTAACGGAAAGATTGGGCAATTTAGTCAATGATCTGCTCTTTTTAGCCCGTTCTGATAGTGGCATCGTCCAACCGATCGAGCAAGCTGTACCTTTGGATGCTTTATTGATGGAAGTGGTGGAAGAACAGCGTTTAATCGCCGATAAGCAGGGAATTTCCCTCTCTTTGTCGATTGTGGAACCGAATCAAGAGGATTTTTCCTACAGCGATGAAATGTTTACTATGCAGGGAGATTGGGATCAATTAGCCCGTTTATTCACAAATTTAATTTCTAATGCCCTAAAACACGCTTTTTTGCCCGAATCTGAGCCTAAAAATGTGGCAGTGGAATTGGAAAAAAGTAAACGCGATCGACAATCGGTGTTACTGGTACGCGTCAAAGATAACGGAATCGGCATTCCCGAGGCTGCTTTGTCCCATATTTTCGATCGCTTTTATCGTCTCGATCCCGCACGACAAAATTCTGCCACCTCCGGGGGAACAGGATTAGGATTAGCGATCGCTTTAGCGATTACCCTCAGTCATCATGGACAAATTAGCGTCGAGAGTCAGATCGATCGAGGAACAATCTTCACCGTCACCTTACCGAAAAGCCATCAACGGGAGAAAAAAACCGAAAAGTCAGAAGCTTGACACTTCTGACCTTCTTTTCATACCCCCAAGGGAATTCGAATCCCTGTCGCCTCCGTGAAAGGGAGGTGTCCTAGGCCACTAGACGATGGGGGCGTGGATTTCAGACCTTTTTAAATATAACAATAATCTTTCCGGGAGTCAAGGGTTTTGGCAAAAATTTTTTTAATCCCGCCCTTGCACAATAGGATAGTCTAATTGAAGATGTTATCGCCCAAAATCCATGGCTGCCGATCCCTATAAAAGCCGACTGTTCAACCTGATCAACCGTCGTTTTATCCGTCTGAAAGATAACCTCGGCCGCGTCTCCCGTCGCGGTCAAAATGCGATCGCTATTGCCCTGCAAATAGCCCTCTATCCCGTCTATTTGCTGGTACAATCCCTGCGGATGACGGCTAATCAATTGGGGAACAGTCTCCAGAAACAATTATCACCCCCTGGCAAAGAGGGGACGGATGCGATCGCGGAATTTCTCCAGAGCTTATCTGACCAAGAAACGGCATTTATTGGCATAGCAGCCGATCTAGAGGATCAAGCTTTAGTTTTCGTCACTAACGATCACCAGACTGTTAAAATCACCGATAATCAAACCCAAAGACAAATAGAAAAACAAATTAGGACGGCACTGGCTAACTACGCCCTCGAAAAACGGAGAATTAAGCGATTAAATCCTCAATATCCGCCTTTATTACCAAATTTTACCGACAAAAATCCTGTCTTGCCCCCGATCCGTTGGTTTTGGAACCTGCTACGCTGGGAACAACAGGGGCAAATAGCGATCGCCATAAATCTCTTCCAGGAATCCCATCTCGTCAAAACCCCGACACCACCCTCCTTACCACTGCCTAATTTCAATTCTCAAGCGATTTTAGAAGTTATTGACGAAAAATTAGCAATTTTCGAGGCTAAATTTCTCGCTATCTCCCCCGCAATCCCCAGCAGTGTTAGCCACACCTCTAACCTACCTTCCGATCTCGTTAACCAGTCCCCGACTATCGAGAAAAATTCCTCCTATCTCTGGCGACTTTATTGGTTAATTTATGCGGCGATCGAGCATTTCTGGGCAAAAGAGAAGAATAATTTAGAATATAGTGCTGATTCACCCGCTTTATCGGCAAAATATCCCCTAAGTCTTCCTAATTCTCTGCTGATCAGCTTCAAGCAACGTCTCCAGGATTGGCTAGAAAAACAAACCCAAGCGGATCCCTTCACGATCGGCAAACTCATCCAAGCGGCGATCGATCACTTTTTTTCCTCTCGCCAATCCCTGACATTTTCCGCCATCAGCGAGCAACCTTGGCTAGAATCCGCCGATATATTGGCTATTTCTCCCCAAGACTCCGAAAAACCCCGCCTTAACCCCGCTTATCCCCTTCCCCAGTCCCCAGGCACACCAGCCGAGCCTCATAGCACAAAAAAAGCTTTTAGTCAAGAAAAACAAAATAAATCTTTACAAAAAATCCCCCCGGCCGCCGCTGAAATTACTCCTGGAGAATCCCCCCCCGCAACCCAATTAGATCCCCGCTACGCTAGGGAGATAATTCAACCAATTAACGAAGAATGGTTAGAAACCGAATCAACCCCCGTCGGCTACGTTAAACACCCCTTAGAACGGATTTTAGAGGGATTAGATGCGATTATTTTATGGGTAGAGGAATTGGTTATTAAAATTTGGCGTTGGTTGCGGTACAATCGACGCATTTCTAAATTACTCAAACGCAAACGCTAAATCGATCGGTTTTGGGTATAGTCGATCGGGTAGTCTTTCTGTTGTGAGAAAATTGAGACTATCTTGAGGGACTTACCTCTATCAATCTTAGGCATTTCAGCAGTTAAGGTCATGGCCATAATCTGAAATTACCGAAATTTATCGACAAAAATAAGCTAAACTAACGGCAAAGATAATAGGTTTTAATTTTTTTCATCGGGATTACTTTATGGACGGTATCTGTACCCTAGCTAACGATCGCATTTACGATCAATTAGTCGCCCTACTCAACAGCATCGAGGTAAATGGGGGAAAAGCTCTTCCTGTTTGTGTCTATCCCTACGATGACAACATCGAACGGATCAGAGCGGAAATTGCTCAACGTCCTAACGTACAGTTATTTGATAATCAGGAAATTATCGAACGCTGGGAAAATTTCGCCAAGTCGATTTGGGATAGCCACCCGCAAGCCCGCGAACGTTGGTTGAAATCGGGTTGCACTGACCGATATTATCGTATGGGAATGCACCACCGTTTTATTGCTTTTGATAGTCCCTTCGAGCGTTTTATCTACATGGATGGGGACACCTTGCTACTCGATGCCATTGATAAAATCTTCGCTATCCTAGATAGGCACGATTGTGTTGTTTATGACTTTCAGCATAAAGATCCCACTCATGTCTACGAAGTTTCTCAACCAAAATTATTCGAGGTTTTTTCCCGTGATCGTATCGAAAAGGAGATTTTTTGTGCAGGTTTCTACGCTTCTAAAACTGGTTTATTCGATGAAAATCAGCGAGATTGGCTCATAGAACAATTGCGAGCAGGAGAAGCGGAAATTCTCTATCCGATGGCTCCCGATCAAACTATCGTCAATTATATGATGATGCGCTCAAATTTTTCTATATATAATCTAGCTCTTCAATTGCCTAAAGAAGAACGCACCGGCTGCTGTGTCACCTCTCCCCATTTTCAGGCTTTAGATAATATTCTTTATGATCAGGGCAACCGCTTGACATACCTTCACTACATTGGTTTATCTTCCTCTCTGTTCACTCGACTTTGTAGCGGTGAAAATCTCGATTTTCCCTATCGAGATATTTTCTTGCACTATCGTTATCTCTACGAACCTAGTCAACGTCCTATATTTACCGATAGTCCCAAACCCTATCAACCACCTACCCCAACCTTTTGGCAAAAAGTAACCAGAAAACTCGGTTTAGGAAAATAATCATTGAGATTGAGAAGATCAATGCCAGAGTTACTAGGGGTTTCCCTCTTTCAGATCCTATCAGACTTATCTGAAATGACTATCCCTTTTGAAGGACTAATCTTCTGATAAGAAGAGTCCAGGCGAAAAAAAACCAAAAAGTAGCGGACTGTATAGCGCGCCACTACATCTCAGAAAAAACCCCTTACAATAGAGACAACAACGATCGGAGATCAATGGGGGTGAACGTCATGTTAGTGATTTTAACCGACGAACACATTCTCGATACGGGTTCTGTCTGTCAGGGCTGTCTTTTAGCCAACCAGCAGGGACAACCCCGGTGGCGGGAGGGTAAACTGGGCTGTGGTCACTCCTTGGGCAAAGGGGGAAGCCAACAGCCCAATCTCTACGAGTGTCAGATGGGCTTTACAATTGCTAATATTGAAGGCTAATCAGACCAGCTAAAAGATCAACCTAGAGTTAAGTTAGGGGGATTTTCTTGGGACTCGGAGGAGAGAATCAAGGCTATTACTAATCCCCAATTCAGTTTAGATACAATGACAATAATGGCTGAGGGTTTCGTAGCATCGATCGTAGGCTTTTTGGGCTTGGGTTAAAACAGCGTCGGAAATTTCTATATCTAATTTTCTGGCTTGTTTAATAATTTTACCCGCTTTGATATTCTCGGAAGAATCTCCTATACCGCGGCTGCCAGTGGTTTTTAAAACTCGATATTCTTCAGAAAATCCCGTTTTAGTATCGAGATGACTCTGTAAACTATTAAAGACCAATTGACTTTGGTTTAATACCTGATCGTGGGTGATAAATAAACTCTTTTCTTTGCTGTTAATTAATCGAGCATAACTTTCTAAGGTGGCTAAACGACCGGTATAATAGCCTAGCGCGTGCTGCTCGTTTTGATGGGGTTTAATATCTAGAATACTAGCTAAAGTGCGCTTCGGTTCTCGTAGTAAAAATATGGTCTTAACCGGATCAGATTGCAAAAAACTATGATCTAAAAACTTCTGATCATGAAGAACTTTATCTAAAATATATTTATGATTCATGTTTAAATCTTTCAAACGCCAGTAGAGTTGAAACATTAAAGTTTTAAAATCCTGTTCACTCTCATAAACCAGATGAGTTTCGCCAAAACCGATAATTTCGGGATTAGAATTAAGGATATGGGTCAATAAAGACGAACCCGATCGCATATGGCTAAGAATAAATAAAACCTGATAGGGTTGGGGACGAAAGAGAATTTTATAGGGGTCTTTGGGTGTATCAATGCGTACCTGAAAATACTTATAAGTTAAACGATGGGTTAAACCCTGCCAAGATTGGGGTAAGCGATCGAGGGCTATAGTCATAGGTTAATAAGGAATTGTGTCAACTTGTCGCGAAGATTCCCCTATAATGTATCCCATTTAAGACCCAAACAAAAGTGAGGTTTATACAAAATGGGATTGCCAAGTTGTTCGCTCTGGTTTTTTACGGCGCGAACCGATGTCTGGTTTATGATGAACACTATTCCCCATCTAGTCAAAATGAGTCAGTTTCCCTTCGAGGAAAAGGTACTCGCTATTGACACGGCCCCTTTAAGCGGGGAAAAGGTTAATCGCCCCGGACTGGGTACAATGGAGGAGTTAAGAGCCTGTGGTGAAAAATTAGTTAAAGATGGCATAATCGATCGCCTAGTGGATTTTAACTACGATCCCAGCTGTCGTCAGCGCATCTATCAAAAGCATTTCGGCAGTCCCCTCCGTTCCACCCATAACTACAAAGGTTATCCGATTTTCGGCTCGATCTTCAAAATCGAGTCATGTCGCAGCGATTATATGGTCCATTATGACAGCGACATGATGCTCTACCAAGAACCGGATTACAGTTGGGTCTGCGAAGGGATCGAGTTAATGGAAACCCATCCAGAAATGATGTTTGTGCGTCCTTTGTCCGGTCCACCGCGGCCCGATGGTACGATTTATTCTCAGCATCCCTGCACGAAAAATCCCGACGGATTCTATCAATTTAAATTTTTTGGTAGTCGTGCCTATCTACTTAATTGTCGTCGCTACGATCGCCTTTTACCGATCACCCCCCTCTGGCGCTCTTATAAAAATACCTTTCTCGATTATCTACCCGATGGTTTAAAAGCTTGGGGCAATATTGTGACCGGCAAAGGAAAACTCGACTCTTGGGAAATTATGGTTTCTCGCTCCCTAGAACAAAGCAACTACTATCGCGCCACTCTCACCAATGCCAAGGGTTGGACTCTGCACCCCAACGAGCGCTCTGCCGCTTTTAGGCAAGCTTGGCCGACTATTATCGAAAAAATCGAAGCGGGTATTTACCCACCGACCCAAGCTGGTTATTATGACCTGATCCCGGAATTATGGTATTAAAAGAGCGTTATTTCTCTAGATTGGAGGTGAGGTGGTACTTAGAGATTGCTGGTGGGGCGATATTTTTGTTTGAATTAGAGAAGACAGGAAGGAACAACCCAAAAGAAAACCCAACCACCGCCGGAGATTGGGTTTTCTGGTTATGAATTGATTTTAAGGGGCCAAAGCGTTACCGCGCAGGAGAGAACCGATAGTTTTAGCGGTAATCTTCATCTGTACGAGAGGATTAGCGGGAACAACGGTTTTATAGAGATAACTGTCAAAAGTCATCTTCTGTACGTCCTTATCGGAACACATTTCCACAAAAGCTTCCCGGGTGGCATCGGTACGGTAGAAAACCCGTTGCAGGATATCTAATACCAGATAGGTCATACCGTATTTCTTATCCCAACGCTTGAGGTAGAGTTTCAATTCGTCCTCTGTGGGAATACGTTGGCCGCCGTTAGTGACTTCGACAATGGTTTCCGCACACATCCGCGCCGATTTAGCGGCGAAATAGATGCCTTCTCCCGAAGACTTAGTAACTGTTCCCGCAGCATCTCCCACCAGTGCCACGCGACCAACTACACGACGAGGACGGGGATGTTCGGGGATGGGGTGAGCCTCCACGCGGATGATTTCGCCCCCTTCCAGACGACGGGCCGCGCGAGCGCGAATACCAGCTTGTAGGTCTTTAATCATGGCTTTATTGACCTTCATTGTGCCAGTACCGACGGCGACGTGATCGTATTTGGGGAATACCCAAGCGTAGAAGTCGGGGGATACGTCTTTTCCTACATACATTTCGGCCAGGTCTTCGTAGTAGGCCATTTTATCTTGGGGGAGACGGATGCGTTCTTGGAAAGCGATCGCATAGTTGTAATCCCCGGCATCAATAGCTTTGGCAATGCGAGAATTAGCACCGTCCGCACCGATAACCACGTCCACCTTCAGAGATTTCATTTCCCCTTGGGAATTGCCGTGGGAGTGATCGGCGTAGTGTAGGGTATAGGGATCGGTGCTATTGGTGGGAATGTCGAGACCGTAAACGGTTCCGTTGATTAAATGCGCTCCTAATTTATGGGCGCGTTCTCTCATAAAACCGTCAAGGACTTCCCGACGACACATTCCGATATATTCGTCTTGATTATCGAGATTAATATCGACTTCGACGTTAGAGGGGGAGATCATTTTCATTTTTCTCACCCGGCGATCGATAATTTCAGGAGGTAGGTCAAATTCGCTCACCATACAGAGAGGAATCGCTCCACCACAGGGTTTAGCATTATCTAATTTGCGTTCAAATAAATAGGTTTCAATGCCTGCTTTAGCTAATGTTTCTGCCGCCGAAGAACCGGCCGGCCCTGAACCCACAACAGCGACTCTTAACACTCAGGTTTTCTCCTACATACTTACGAGCGAGTACGCTTTGCAGTGTACCACAGGGGTTTAGCCGAAAGGAACGAGATTCTCCGATTCTGCCCGATCTTGCAACAGTGCTTAACATCCTCTGTTACAAAAGTTTATGAGTATATCTGTATTTCCTAGTAAACTTTCTGACGAGATCGCAATCCCAGAGCTGCTAGTTATACCCATACTTTTTGACAAACCAGGTTTTCACCAGTTGGGTAAGCACACAGTAACTGGATAAAATCAATGCTAACCAGAAGAAATATTTAGCAGGTAGGGGAACGAATCCTAACCCAGAAGCGATCGGCGAGAATGGCAGATAGATGGCCACTGCCATGACGGTGAGAGTCACCAGTAGCATGGGTAAAGACGGACGACTTTGCAAGAAGGGAATTTTGGGAGTCCGAATGATGTAAACAATCAATGTCTGAGTCATCAAACTTTCGACAAACCAACCTGTTTGAAACAAGGCTTGCTGTTCGACTGTATTGGCTTGAAAAACAAACCACATCAAGGCATAAGTAACATAGTCAAAAATTGAACTCATCGGGCCAATGTAGAGCATAAATTTCTGAATATCACCCACCTGCCATTTCCGAGGTTTTGTCAAATATTCCTTGTCTACATGGTCAAAGGGAATTCCGGTTTGGGAGAAATCATAAAGTAAATTATTGACTAGGATTTGCACAGGTTGCATGGGCAGAAACGGCAGCAAGGCACTAGCACCGAGAACGCTAAACATATTGCCAAAGTTAGAACTCGTACCCATTTTGATGTACTTAACAATATTGCCAAAGGTTTTACGACCTTCGAGAATTCCTTCTTCCAACACCATCAGACTTTTTTCTAACAGAATGATGTCAGCAGATTCTTTGGCAATATCCACGGCTGTATCTACGGAAATACCGACATCCGCTTCTCGTAGTGCGGCGGCATCGTTGATACCATCTCCCATAAACCCGACAATATGACGTTTACGACGCAGCACCTGAATAATCCTCGATTTTTGCAGAGGCGATAGTTTGGCAAAAATTGTCGTAGTTTCGGCAAGATTCGTCAGTTCTTCATCTGATAATGACTCAATCTCGCTGCCCAAAAGAGTGTGATGAACGTACAAACCCACATCCTTGCAGGTTTTAAGGGTGACAGTCGGGTTATCGCCAGTCAAGACTTTTACCTGTACACCGCTGTTATTGAGAGCAGCGATCGCCTGGGCTGCCGAGTCTTTAGGCGGATCGAGGAATGCAATCAAACCAATCAAAATTAAATCCTGTTCATCGGCAACGGAGTAACTGCGTTGGTCTAAGGGTAATTCTTTATAAGCCACCGCAATCACTCTTAGTCCATCTTCGTTGAGTTCCTGATTTAACTGCGCGACTTGTGCGTGGATCGAAGCATCAACGGGCAAAATCCGCTCATTTACTTTGACCTGCGTACAGACTTGAAGAATTTCTTCCACAGCACCTTTGCAAATTAGTTCATGGTGGTGGTTTTCTTCTTCCACCACAACGGACATACGACGACGGAGAAAATCAAAGGGAATTTCATCAATTTTGAGAAACTTATGCTCAATTTTTAAGGCTTCGTGGAGTTCAATATGTTCCAGGACTGCCACATCCAGCAAATTTTTCAAACCCGTCTGGTAGAAGCTATTGAGAAAGGCAAATTCTAGAACCTCTTCATTTTCTTCCCCATAAATGTCTAAGTGCATTTCCAAGACAATTTTGTCCTGGGTGAGGGTGCCCGTTTTATCGGTACAGAGAATGTCCATCGCCCCAAAGTTTTGAATAGCATCGATATTCTTGACGATCACCTTTTTCTCAGACATGGCGATCGCTCCCCGGGCTAGGTTTGCAGTCACAATCATTGGCAACATCTCTGGGGTTAACCCCACCGCCACCGAGAGGGCAAAAAAGAAAGCCTCTCCCCAGTTCTTTTTGATCAAACCATTGATCAGAAAAACCAGCGGAGCCATCACCAGCATGAAACGCAGTAGCAGCAAACTGACATCATTCACGCCCTTATCGAAACTGGTCATGGTTTTCCGACCCACCACGGTTTTCGCCAGAGAACCCAGGTAGGTATTGCTGCCAGTTTCAATGACAACGGCTCTTCCTGTGCCGCTGATCACGTTTGTGCCTAAGAAACAAAGATTGGCTAATTCCAAGGGATTTTGGCTTTGTAACTGATCGTTGGGCAACGTGGGTTGTTTCTCAACAGGCAAAGACTCGCCAGTCAAGGTACCTTGGCTGACAAACAAATCTTTCGCCGTAATTAAGCGCACATCCGCCGGGATCATATCTCCAGCCGCCAAGAAAACTACATCACCGGGTACCAAAAATTTAATGGGGATTTCTTGTCGGTCTGGAACATCAAGATTGAGGATCAAACCCATATCCTGTGCCAAGCTGGGAGAAATATCTTTCCGGGGATCTTTTCGGCTCACAGTGGCAGTGGTATGTACCATTTCCCGTAGTTTTTCGGCTGCTTGGCTGTAGCGAAATTCTTGAGAAAAGCGGAGAATAACACTGAAAATCACCATGCTAAAAATAATTACGGCGGCACTGACATCTTCAGTTAATAAAGCAATAACTGCCAGAATAATTAATAAAATCGCCAGCGGATTTTGAAACGTCTTCAACAACTGAACATACCACTTCGGTGGTTTCTCATGGGCGATCTCGTTCAACCCAATTTTGCTTAGTCGGAGATTGGACTGGAGTTCGCTTAATCCCTCGGAAGAGGTATTAAGCATTTTTAATACTGCTTCTATGTTGGCTTGACCAAGCTCAATCAGTTTTGTAGATGATAATGGGGGAACAGAAGGGGCGGTCTGTGGTAGGCGACCAGATTTTCCTTTCCATCCCCAGATGCTCCTAAATATCGTTTTGTTGTGGGAATCGGGTTTCATCGCGATCGCAGGTAAAATGGTCAAGTAGGTCAGATGGCTCGGATTATGACAGATTGCCGAACCTTAAACTTAGTAATCTCTGGTGTGCGATCAATCAGCGTAACTCTCAAAGCACATTACTTACCGACAATTTCACGCTAATTTAACTCAGAACGCCAACAGATAAGCTTTAGGTTCCTCTTCTAAGGTGGATTGGCCACATAACCACTATAAACCCCTCTCCCAAACTGGGAAAAGGGGATCTTTTCTAGGATTGTTAAGCTCTTGCTTTCAACCAATCGCTAATAGCGGGGGGTAAATCCCGTTGCACTTTGCCACTGACATACATTCCGATATGTCCGACGGGGAAAGCACAAGCGGTATAGTCAGAAGTACCGATATAATTCCCTAAAGCGAGGGAAGAAGCGGGAGGTACAAGGTGATCTTTATCCGCATAAAGATTGAGAATTGGCATGGTCAGATTGTGTAAATCTACCCGTTTATCTCCTAACATCACTTCCCCTTTAATCAGTTTATTTTGCTGATAGAAATCCTTGAGAAACTGTCGATAGGATTCTCCCGCTTGGTCAGGACTATCAAAAATCCATTTTTCCATACGCAGAAAATTAACTAATTTTGATTCGTCTTCCATGATGTCAGGAAAATCGAGGTATTTCTGATAACCTAACTGCAAAGGTTTCAATTCCAGAAACTCTAAGTTGAGAAAATCTCCCGGGATATTGCCCATAGTATCTACCATTAAATCGATGTCTAATGCTTCGGCTCCCAAGGAACACCCCCCGCGCATATTTAAGAGGGTCTCGGTTTGATAAAAGTCCACCGGTGTCACCATTGTCACCAGATTTTTTACCTTATCGGGATAGAGGGAACTATAGCATAAACTAAAGGTTCCTCCCTGACATATTCCTAACAGATTAATCTTGTCGAGATGATGACTTTGACGAATAAAATCGACGCAATTATTGACATAACCATTGATATAATCATCAAGGGTTAACCAGCGCTCGCTTCTGGTGGGATAGCCCCAATCAATTAAGTAGATATCTAAGCCTAATTTCAGCAGATTGGCCACTAAAGAACGCCCTTCCTGTAAATCTACCATGTAGGGACGATTGACCAAAGCATAAACCATCAACAAGGGAATCTCGAAGGGTTTTTCGACCACGGGTTTAAAGTGGTAGAGAATGATTTTATCTTCCCGATAAACTGCTTCTTTTTCCGAGACTCCACACTGAATATCTTCTTCTTTAACTCGTTTGAGATTGTCCAAACCTTTGAGATTTTTTTGAGTTAATTCTAGATAATCTTGGGTAAAATCTTCCAGTTTCACTTGCGTCAAAAATGGCCACATAATTTAATTCTCCTAGAAAAGTGGGGAAGTGGGGAAGTGGGGAAGTGGGGAAGTGGGGAAGTGGGGAAGTGGGGAAGTGGGGGAATTTCAACTAAAACCCCTAAAACCCTAACACCCCAACACCCCATCACCCTATCTCCTGAATCCTGACTCCTGACTCCTGACTCCTGATAGCTTACCTGATTGTCAAGCACAATTAACTAATTGTTACTTTCTACTGCTTTTTTTTCTCCTAAAGTTTTTTTGAGACTTTTTACCTCTTTGCGTAATTCATAGATAGTCCGATGAATTTCATCGACTTCGCTGCGGGTAGGCAGATTCATTGATCGCAGGTAAATTTCCATTAAATCCTGCTGTTTGAGGCGATAATCATTGAGGGAATTAATAAATTTTCCCCGTACTTTTAGGTTTTCTGGTTGACAAAAAGCCTTTTCAAAAATATCATCGGCGACGACACTCCACACATCTTGAAATTCTCGCCAATTCTTGACAGGTTGACCTTTTTCTGCTAGGAAAACTAATTTTTTAGTTAAAGCTTCAAAGGATTTAACTTGAATATCAGCCAGCACAATTTGATAGTTAATACTAGCTTGATAAAGAACCCGCCACGTTTCAAAACTATCGAGTAATTTGCGGTTAAATTCTCGCGGCAATCCCAATAAAGGCATCTGTAACCATTGGCCAAAAGTTTCATCATAAAACTTCTGCCAATAGATATTATTGAGTTCGATCAAAGAAGAAGTATTACCTAACCAAGCTTTGGTTATTGTGTCATTTGACAGGACGAAAGGATCGAACCATAAATGATTGAGACTTTGTAATTGTTGCAGGTAAATTGTCCATAGTTGACTGACATCTTGACTACTTTGGGAAGTGGTGGTAGTAAAACTATTCAGTTGACCGCGCATCTGTTGGGTATAATTATCTAAAATTGTTTGCCAGTCTTCTCCTGTTTGCATTTTTGGGAAGATACTTTCCCAAGCTTCCATCGATAATTTTAGGAATTTGATCAATAAATCCCGATTATCAAAATAGCGCTGGGTTGCCTCTTGCAATTCTGGTTTAATATTGCCCATAGGAGTCGGTATCGCCCCCATCATATCAAACCAACTTGACCACATTTTTGCCCCGGTTTCTGTCCAAAGATTGACGTAATCGGCGGCCATCTCACTCCAAGCTTGTGTCGGTTTATCCATTATTTTTGCCCTTTTCCTTTAACGCTGATTTCGCTAGTTTACTAACCCACCCTACACCCGATAACTGATAACTGATAAGTCATATTTTTCCAGACTTGGCAATTTTTGCTAGTAATCTTAACGCTTCATTGACTGAGGCTGAATCTTGAAAAATTTCCGCCACATCGGGATCGAGAATTATCACATTACTAGCCTGTCGATAAGCTTGATAATATTTGCCACGAATACCACCAGAAAAGTCATATTCAGTCCGCATCTCGTCATTAACCGTTTCTTCAGACTCCTGATTCATAATTTTTTCTCTCCTGTTTACTAGCTAAACGGGCGCTAATTAAGCGAATCTCATTTTCTCTTTCTGTATGGGATATGACTAACAGCTTTTGTGATTTTGACTGTCCTATCGTCAGAAAACGAAACTCGCCCACTGAATGATCGGGATCTAAAATCGTTACGGCCAATGGATCCCCAAATACGGTCACTGCTTCTTCAAAAGATATACTATGTTTTTTGATGTTGTTATTTGCCTTGTCTTGATCCCATTGAAATTTCATAGATTTATGCTACTATCAAGCAACTTAGCAGGGACAATAACCAACACATTTTCCATCTTTGAATTAGATAACTGATAACTGATAACTGATTAGGTGTGATGGGCCCCATTAACTCTGAGGACTTCTCCAGAGACATAACTGCTGGCAACAGGAGAGAGTAAATAAGCAGTTGCCCAGGCGATATCTGCGGGTTCACCGAAGCGACGACAGGGAATTTCGGCGGTGATTTTATCGCGAACTTTATCGGGAATCGCTAAAGTCATTTCCGTGTTAATAAACCCCGGCGCAATCGCATTGGCGCGAATATTATAACGGGCAGCTTCTCGCGCTAGGGATTTGACTAAACCGATAACTGCCGCTTTTGTGGCCGCGTAATTAGTTTGGCCGGCATTACCGCGATCACCGGAAATAGAACTAATACAAACGATCGATCCCGCTTGTCGTTGATACATTCCCTCAATAAACGGCTTAATCGTGTGATTAACCCCTTTTAGGTTGACATTAATCACTAAATCCCAATCTAGCGGCGTTAATTTAGCGAAAAAGTTATCTCTGGTAATCCCCGCGTTAGCGACGATGCCGTACACCGGTCCCAATTCCGCTTCAATTTGTTTAGCTGCCGCTTCCATCGATTCCAACTTAGTCACGTCGGCCACAATGCCTAAACCCTGGGGATTATCGGCGACTAAATCCGTGTAGGCCACCTTGGCCCCCAAATCTATCAAAAGAGAGACAATAGCCGCCCCAATGCCTCGATTTCCGCCCGTAACGACGATAACTTTCTCCTCTAGTCCCAGAGATACCATAGCTTTTTCCTCCTAAACTCTTTCAATTGCGATCGCTGTTCCGCCACCGGTCCCATGACAGATGGCCGCCATACCGAGGGTTTTATCCTGTACTTTCAACGCGTTAATTAACGTCACCAGAATCCGCGCGCCGGAAGCGCCGATAGGATGACCCAATGCGATCGCACCACCGTGAACGTTTTGTTTTTCCCTAGCTAACCCCAGATCCATCTCAAAAAGCAGATTATTTAAGGCAAAAGCTTCGTTATTTTCCACTAAATCGAAATCTTCGATCGTTTTATCTAGAGATGATAGTAATTTTTTCACCGCTAGGACGGGGAATTCTGGGAAGCGCTCGGTTTTGCCAGCACCCACAGCGCCGCCAAGGATTTTGGCAATTGGTTTTAAACCGTACTGATCCACAGCTTTTTGACTGGCTAAAAGGATAGCGGCGGCCCCATCGGAAATCTGACTACTATTCCCCGCGGTTAAAACTCCCGACGGATTAAAAGCCGGCCGCAGTTTTCCTAACCCTTCTGGGGTACTATCGGAACGAATACCCTCATCTTGATCAAGAATTGTGGAACCTTTCTTAGATTTAAGTTCAATTGGCACGATTTCGCCCTTAAACCAGCCTTTTTCTGTGGCTGTGGCCGCTCTTTGGTGGGATAAGGCGGCAATTTCGTCTAATGCTTGCCGAGAAACCCCGCGATCGAGACAGAGGCGATCCACTTGGGAACCCATGCCCTCAGCCGTGGTAGCATCAGTTAAGCCATCGTGGAGTAATAAATCGGTTAATTGTTCTGGCGCACCCATGAGGAATTTATAACCCCACCGGGCCCGATGGGAGAGAAAAAAGCCGGTTTGGGACATGGATTCGATGCCACCAGCGAGGACGAGATCCGCTTCGCGTGCGCGAATTGAGGTGGCAGCGTTACTAACGGCAATCATTCCCGAAGAACAAACCATATCCACCCGATATCCGTCCACGCTTACGGGAATTCCCGCTTTAATCGCCGCTTGCCGGGGAATTAACTGACCATGACCCGCTCCCAAAACATTGCCGAAAATGTACAAATCTAGGGCTTCTGGGGGCAAATTAGCGATTTCTAGGGCGGATTTCATCACTGTTGCCCCTAAATCGGCCGGGGATAATCCCATCAATCCCCCACCAAAACGACCAATTGGAGTCCGGACTGCGGCCACGATATAAACTTCTTGCATAGACTTCTCTCTATTGGGAAGCGAAGATAATAGATAGAATTTGCTTAAGAATATCGAGTCCGAAAAAATCAAAATCCCAATTTACTGTCATTGGTTAAAAGTTTATGGCCTCGATGCCTTGAGTTTTTGTCTATCTACCCTCGATTTTGCAACAGAATTTCTGTGTAAGAAGATATATTCATTAGAATTTAACTTTTCTGGCAGCAATCCCCTTTTTTTATGGATTTAGTCAAGCGCTTAGTTTTTATCGGTGGGGGTCATAGTCATGCGATCGCCCTTCGTCTTTGGGGGCAATCACCCCTAAAAAACGTTCAATTAACTTTAATTAGCGATGTCACCCATACCCCCTATTCGGGAATGTTACCCGGCCACATCGCCGGTTTTTATGATTTTGCCGAGACTCATATCGATTTACCTTCTCTAGCTAGTTATTCTCAAGCGCAATTCTGTTTAGACAAGGCTAATTTCATAGATAGGGAAAAATGTCAAGTAATTTGTCATAATTCTTCACCGATTCCCTTTGATTATCTCTCGATCGATATCGGCAGCATCCCGGCAGTAGATAATGTTATCGGTGCTAAAGAGTACGCTATTCCCGCCAAACCGGTGCCGATTTTTCGGGAAGGATGGCAAGAAATCCTGAAAAAAGCGGCTAGTAACCCTAATAATACTCTCAATATCGTCATTGTTGGTGGTGGCGCAGGCGGGGTCGAATTAGCTTTAAATATGCAGTCCCGTTTGGCCAAAATTCTCAACTCTAGCAGTAATTTGAATTTATCTCTAATTCATCGAGGAAAAAAACTACTACCAGCCCATAATAATTGGGTCGGTCAACGTTTAGAGAATATTTTTAAACAAAGGGGAATTAGATTATATTTATCAACGGATGTGACGGCAGTGCAAGCAGATCGGATTATCTGTTCATCGGGTTTAGTTTTACCCATGGATTATACAATTTGGGTAACGACTGCCTCGGCCCCTAGTTGGATTAAAGCTTCAGGATTACTGACAGATGAAAAAGGGTTTATTTTAGTGAATAATTATCTGCAATCTCTTTCCCATCCCCATATTTTTGCCGTGGGAGATATTGCCACGATTCCAGATTATCCCCGTCCGAAAGCAGGAGTTTTTGCCGTCCGACAAGGAAAACCACTGTTCGATAATTTAGCAAGAATTCTGCAAAATCAGCCCCTAAAACCCTATTTTCCCCAGAAAAATTATCTCAGTTTAATTGGGACAGGAGACCAACAAGCGATCGCATCTTGGGGCGGTTTTGGCTGGCAATCACCGTTATTATGGTTATGGAAAGATCGGATCGATCGAGCTTTTATGAGACAATTTGAACAAAAATGATGAGTTGCTTTGTCATAGGATTGAATGCCAGTTTAAGTCGGTTGGGAGGTGTGAGAAGCATGACTTAAAGTTGTTGTCTAAATGTCCAAATCGTGAGAAAAAGTTTAAGATTGCTGCTTTGTGGGAGTTTGAAGAATTTGAAGGCGCAGTTTGCGATCGCTGTTTTCTCTCTTTTGCTGAGATGAGAAACTGCAAACATCGAAAGAATCTTAAAAAATTTGACTCTAAGGGAAAAATAAATAGCAATATAGCTCTAATATAAATTTAGAGCCAAGAGGATATTTATGTTTAATTTTAACATAGAAGACTATTTAACGGATACAAAATTAATTAAAATGTCGATTTACTATGCAATGAATAGTAGGCTTAATGACGATCAATTTTGTAATTTTTTTGAACTAAGTATCAATTGTAAAAATCAAAATAAAATCAACCCTTTAGTTGAATATATTAAAAATATCTACTCTTTAAAACAACCTTATATACCAGATGAGTCATTTGCTTATACTTATCCCAAAGAAGATTTCTTTATTAGAAGATGTGTATATTTGCCTTTCAAAGAATATGCAATTAGATATCATTTGATTAATGTCCTCTCCTTGGCAGTTGAAAATTCTTTTATTAAAACAAGCTATGCTAACCGAACTCAACGATCACTCAGTGGATTTATCCATTTGTTTAAACCTTATAATCCTGAATATAAAAAATTCATCCAATGGGGGGAAAATCTTATTAAAGAATTTAAAAAAGAGCAGAGAGAGTCTTATTTATTAAACGCCGACATAACATCATTTTATGATAGTGTATCACCTAATTACTTAATCAATAATCTCTTTGATTTAACAGGGAGTATTCTACCTCAAAAATATAAACCGTTGTTGCAGAAAATATTGCGGAGAGATATTGAATTTTACTCGGTTATTGATGGCTTATTAAAGGTAGAAAAAAAAGAACAAGGACTTTTAGTAGGTAATGGAACTGATGGCTATTTGGCAAATATTTTACTAAGTAAAATAGATGAATTGATGATTGCTTATGGCTTTCATTATGCTCGATACGTTGATGATATTAAAATTATTACTAATACTAAAGATGAAGTAATCAAAGCGGTTAATATTTTGCAAGAAGAACTACATAGGATAGGACTAAACTTAAACTCGGCAAAAACGAAAATTATACATAATCCTAAATATGTCAAAGATTTTTTTAGAAAAGATCATCAAATAGCTTATGGTAATGAACTTATAAATGAGGAACATTGGGAAGATAATCAGAAAACAAAAAAAGATGAAGATGAAGATTTTGACATAAATACTATTAATCTTACAGCCAACCTTCAAGAAAAAGATTGTCATCGAATAACTAATTATTATTTATCTGATGTAAAAAATGATCATGATTACGATGAAAACTTGGTTATACAATTAATCAATAAAATCCCAGAAATCATTTGTAAGTATCCAAAAACAATCAAAAAAAATACTTGGACTATTGTTAAATTTATTACCTTTGGATTTCCTAATAACATAATATTTTCCGCATACAAAGCAATGAATGAAATTTTTAAGAATCAAAATATCATGGATTATGCCAGAACAAGATTAATTGATCATTTAGTAAAACCTCGAAAAAAAGATCCGCCATATATTCTCATGATGATTAAAAATAATGAAAGATTGCGTGAAAAACTAATTGCTATATTTCAAAATTTTCTTTCTACAAAATCAATTGACTTAAATCTCAACGCATTGTACGCATTATGGATCTTATCTCATCAAGATAATGGCCAGATTTTTGATGAAAATTTGTTTCGTAAAAATGTAGAAAATTATTTACCTCGACCAATTTCTCATACTATTTCAAGGGTTTTGTCATCAATTTTTTCCCATAAAGATAATTTCAACTTTTGTGATTACTTTGATTTTACTGAGCTATCGAATAATAGTGAGAGTGAAGGATTAGAATAGTGAGAGTGAAGGATTAGATGACTTTTACAAATTTTAAAATATATCGGCAATATCAATTATGTCTGAATACATATCTTTTCTTAAAAAGATGTATAAAATACTCCAAGCTCTTGAGCGACCAATATATCTTAATCTTCTTAAGCGAATGGTCTCAGAAATGGGTTCTGGTTCTAATTCCACTAATAAAATTATATGATTTTCTAAGCCTTGAAAATCGTGAATAGTTGACCAAGTAATTGTTTGTGGATGAAGAGGACTAGCGAGAGAGAATCGCTTAAATTTGAAAGTAGAAATTTTTGATGCTATCGAGTCAAGAAAGTTTTGACTTGGTTGTTTAGAAAAGAGGATTGTTATGTGTTTAGGTAAAACCTTTTCATCCTTTATTAATGCCAAAATATTGCTTTTTATCGCTTCGATTAATTCTTCATCAGTTGTGTAATAATTTGTGCTGACTTCCTTAAATTGTCTGACGGGCTTTTTTACTATATAATTTGGACTAATGTATTCTTTGTAAGAATCAAAAATATTAATTGTGTTTCTGATTACGGTTCTTCGGTTTTTGTTATGCAATGGACGGGGGTTATAAGGGATGAAACCCTTATATAGAAAGACATTGCTTCGATTTTTGCCAATTGTTTTCAATCTAGAACGAACTAATCAATTAAGTCTCTTGCCAGATAAGGATTTAGCCGATTTCTGCCCCCTGAGCGAACCATACCAAGTAACGAAGAACCATACATTGAGAATCAAACTAATAAATGATACAGGGGGATAAATCCCCTTGTTCGCTCGACTACCATCCGTTAAAACGGATGGCTAACCCTCGCTCACGATTTCTCTGGTTTTTCCGAAAAACCTTGATTGTGGAAACTACTATTGAGAACATTTTCAATAATTGATTTTTTGGTTCTTCGTTACTTGGTATGGTTCTATAGGGTGGCATAAATCGACTAAATCCTTATCTGGCAAGAGACTTAATTGATTAGTTCGCTCTAGATCGAAAACAATTGACAAAAATCGCCAAATGTCTTTCTATATAAGGGTTTCACCCCTTATAACTCCCGTCCATTGCATAACACAAACCGAAGAACCAAGCAATGACAATTATTAACCTTAATAAAAATCGATCATTGTAGCTATAACCCTTGCTGGGAATGTGTTGGGAGCAATGTATTGGCAAAACTCATCAATTGAATGTTAATAAGTTTAGCTAGGAAAACCCTTAGGCCAGAGAAGCGGTAATCCAAAATAAACCATCGACTAAAATTGTACTCAATACGGCTCCGCTAAATGCCCACCAATGGCATACCCGTTTTTGCAAAGGATAGATACCGATCGCTAGGAGCAGGTTGAGCAGCACGATCGCCCAACTGATGCCCCAGGGGGTCTGAATTTGGGCCAAGGCGTTATGAAATATCGGCGATACTAGGTTGGGATCTAGTTCCACGGTCATTAATTGTCGCCAGTAGGGAATTAGTCCCGTTAGATAGAAATATACATCGGTGATGGCGGTTCCTAACAAAGAACCAAGATAGAAAAGATTGCCCACTTTGCGGCGACCTTTGCATAATCCCCAGAGAACAAAGGGCAGCCCGATCGCTTCCATGGGAATATGGATCAAGGGTTCCCAACGCCACCAACCCCAGTACAGAGAACCTGCTAACCAACTCCAACTAAAGCCCAAAAGTAAATCTCCCCAAAGACTGATTTTTGCTTGTTTGAGCAGCCAAATCCCTAACCCGACCCAGAAAACGGTTAAACCTAGGCTAATTTCGGGATAGTAGCGCACTAGGGGCGCTTGTATGAACACGGGGACTGATACCAGAAATGCTGCTGTCCAAAAGACGGATTGACATTTTTCCCAGTTAGGGACTAGGGGTTTCAGGCGATCGGGATTGCTGGGGACTAGGGTAGAGTTGAGCAAAGGATTTCAGAATTGTTACAAAACTTCACTTATATTAAGATACATCATTCTCTCTCTACTATATCCCCCCTAGGGGGATTTGGGGAAATTAAAAAATTGTTTTTGGCAATGCGCTATCCTGTTAGAATCGAAACGACAGCAGCGATCGAGGAGTGCAAAAAATATGGCAGCGGGCCATGAAGAAAATCCGAGAATGCCCCTAGATAAAGTTATTTTTGTCATTGCTTGCGTCTATCTAGGTTGGGTGGTGGCATGGCTAATCAGTCAAAAAAATGCCCCTGTCTCTCAAAATGGCACGATTTCCCAGGAAGAGCAAAAATTTATCGCCTATCTGCAATCATCCCTTGCTATTATCGATCGCCAAGGTCAAACTTCATCCCCCGATCCTGATCCTGATCCCCAAAATAACCCTTCTCCGGTAGCCATGGTTCCACCACCACCCCCCGCTAATTTACCGGTTAATAATACTCCCCAGATCATAGAAAGAATTTACGTTCCCGTTTATCCCCAAACCCCTGAAACTGCTGCCAAAATTGCCCCGGTTACACCCGCAAATCCCGACATTTCCGCGCCACCATTACCGGCTGCCCCCCAAGTGAATCGGCCGTTGGCAGCGGTTATTCCCACTAATAATCAGGTGAAAAATACCCTGGTGGGGGTGATGGATTTAGGCGATCAATCTTCAGCTTTATTTGATAATAAGGGGATAACTATGCGTATTTCTCCGGGGGAATTTATCAACGGTTGGACTTTAGTGGAAGTTGGTAGTCAACAGGTTATTTTGTCTCGCAACGGGCAAGCGAAAGTCTTAGAAGTGGGACAATCTTTTTAGGGTGAACTACCCGCTGGGCGAGATTGTCGGGGCTTCTGAACTCACGGGGGAATGCCTGAAGATAGACTTACGCCCACCTTGCGGATTTGGTATGATAGAGACAATTAGAACAGGTTTGAGAACTAGGAAAAAATCTATCAATCTCCATCAATAAAACACCTTATTGACAAACATTTTGTTAACGAAGAAAATAAACTGTAGCGGTAATAATACTCAGAATTACCACAGTCCAGCGCAGATAACTAGGAGAGATAATTCTAGCTAGTTTTCCCCCCAATAAACCCCCAATTAAAGAGCCAATTGCTACCACTATCGCCGCCGACCAATATACCTGATTAGAAAAGAGAAAAAACCAAGATGCCGCCACGTTAACCACCAAAGAAAGCAACTGTTTTAAAGCATTTAATCTCGTGAGATTATCCTTGAGAAATAAGCCCAAAATTGCCAACTCAATCACACCTAAACCCGCTCCAAAATAACCACCATAAATTGAAGCGAGAGCGATGGGTAAAACCGCCCAAATTTCCGGGATATTGCCCTTTTTATCTCCCTGTCGCCGCTGCAACCAAGAGCGTAAAGTATCTTGAAAAGCCAATAAAGCCGCCGCTAAAAGAATCAGAAAAGGAATCAGGCGGTCAAACACTTGATCGCTGCTATTTAACAGCAAAATACCACCGATAATGCCGCCAATAACTGCCGATGGTAGCAATAACTGAATCCGTTTTTGTTGCCCGTGCAGGTCTTTTTTTTGGGCGAGAGTTGCCCCCAGATAACCCGGGCATAAAGCGACGGTATTAGTCACATTTGCCATTACCGGTGGGATACCCACCGCCATCAGCGTCGGAAAAGTAATCAGACTACCGCCACCGGCAAGAGCATTAATTAAGCCGGCAGCCACGGCAGCAATTGCCAAGAAGCCATACTGAATAGGCGTGAGCATTTAGGCGTTAGGGATAGTAATTAGGGCTAAATCAATTTTTTCCTCGTCAACTTGCTTAATTTCGGCTCTAATTCCCGGTCCAAAGTATCTTTCAATTTTTTCCTGTTTTGCCAGCCACTTTTCTAGGGGTAAAAGGGGTGATTCAAATTCTAGGGTGAGACAATAGGCGGAATCAAGAGCAGTTTCACGAATTCCCACTAAAGTCGGTCTTTCCTGGTCCGTGGGGCTTAATCCCAGCTTTTCTAGGGCTTCATCCAGATGCACTTCCTGTCCGTAGCGATAGCGGGTGACATCCTTGCGAAGTTTGGTTTGGGTGACAGTAGCCTGTTGTTGGCGCAATTGCAAGATTTCGGGGCTAGTGGGTTGACTGAAGGGTATAGGTTTTATTTCTGAAGCTTTTAGGGCTAAACCTCCCAATAATAACGGTAATCCGTAGAAAAACCCCGCTAAATTGACCGTGGCGTTACCTTGGGCATAACCGATAATCCCGATAACCGTTAAAATACTGCCTAAAATTAAGCCAAAGTATGATAGTCTAATTTTCCTGAGCATGAAATAATTTTTTTCTTGAGTACGCTAATCCTTTAGAGATTATACAACTCCAAAGAATCTTTTTTGCAGATGGGCAGTGGGGAGATTTTTCAGTTATTAGCTACTGAAGGCAATTAGTGTCTATTACCTATTGCCTATTGCAAGAGTGCCTATTGCCGATGTACTCGCAATTTCTCAATTAATTGAGATAATTTCTGGTCAGAAGCGGCAGTAATAAAGTCTAATTTAAACTTTTGTCCCTGACTGAGATATTCTGCATAACTAGACAGAAGAAAAGGACGAAACTTTTCATTATCAGCAATATAAACTTCAAAAAAAGCCACCAATAAAGCTCCCGCATAATTCTCGATTAAATTTTGATCGGGTAAAGTGATATTGACCACAGACTCGAGGGTTTTTTGCATTCCTGCATCCAATTCTGTAAAATTTACATGAGCTTGTCCCTCCACCATGGCCAGATATTTATCCGGCGTTTTTAACCAAGTAAAAGGAATCGCCTGTTCAAAAATCGGATTAGCTGCTGGGTCATAACTTCCTGAACCCAAGAGGACAGGAATCGAGATTTTACTTAAACCTTTTTCCCCAAAAATACTGCGGTTAACGGGATTAGTCGCAAAGACAGCCGTGACTCGTTCATCGCGAAAATTATAGACCTGTCTAGGCAATTCTAGGGCGCGACATTCCAGTAAAATAGCGATATTAATCCCGGAATAAGGACGATTACAATCTTGGGCGAGATTATCAAAATCAATTTCTGCGCCGGCAACAGCTAGAGATGTATAACCCCCAAAGGAATGACCCGCTACTCCCACATTAGTTAGGTTAAGTTTACCTTGAAATTGACTAGCATTTCGTCTGGCTAATTCATCGATGACAAAGCTAATATCTTTGGGTCGATTAATAAACTCATTGCCGTCAAAAATATTGCGATAATACCCCCCTAACATTCCTTGTAGGTATTGGGTATCACTGCCGGGGTGTTGCGGTGCCGCTACTAAAAATCCGTAGGAAGCTAGATGTTCAATTGCTTGGGCATAATCTTCTGGTCGCGAGGCTAATCCGTGGGAAAAAATAATTACAGGTGTTTTACCGTCTCGGAAAGTTTGCGGGATATAAACATTCACATATAAACTGCGATTGCGACTGCTATCGGTTAGGTTCCAAACTTCTTTTTTTACCTGAAAGCTACCGCGCTGACGCAAATCGGGTAAACTGGCATAATTAATCGCTGGTTTAACGGCAGCGGCTTCCTCGGCTGTCCAGAGGCGCATATCTTTGATAAATATTTCCGCCACATAAACCGCATAATCGATGGTTTTAGCTAATCCGAGGATTTCTTCCCCCTGTAACTGTATATTATTGGGGAATTTTTTCAGGACATTTAAAAGGGTTAATCCCCCCGGATCAAAAGCGGCACTAACAATCGCACCCCGCAGGGCATATTTACCATTAATTCCCCCTTCAATGGTGATGCCTTTGCCCAAACGATAGAGCATATCAGCACCCATCACACTATTAAAAAAACGAGATAGTAAAATAGGATCGATGTCAATCTTTGTTAATAAAGCCTCACGAAACTTCTCTCTTGCTTCGGGAGTTGTTCTGGCAAGAAATCTTTTTAAATTAGCATCAATCTTTCCTTCTTTAGCAAAGGTTTCTAGGGATGCTACCGATACAGAAAAGACGAGGGGAGTATAGACAAATTCAATTTCTTCAGCGGCTTTTAGGGGTAAAGCGGTCATACTGGCGGCGAAAAGACCTAGGAGAAAAGCTCGCAGCCGACGGCTGGAATTATTTCTGGGAAAACGATTTTGTAAACGGGGGATAATCATGGGATTTTTAGTTAGGGTAAATGACAATAAGTGAACTACTCTCAAGGTCGTTGAGAGCTTCCTATTTCACGGGGGATTGCCTCAAGACGGACTTACGCCCAGCTTTTGGTCTTATATCCCCTCTATAGGCAGTATCGCTAGTTCCTAACGACAATATCCGTAAGCTTTCATCTCGAATATTTATTGCCGCATTTATGTCCCGGTCATGAGTTGTCTGACAATGCACACAAGTCCAA
>NZ_JADBTF010000478.1:0-17281 GCF_020246295.1 Microcystis sp. M090S1
AAGCCACTCTTAATCGTGTCTTGGAACGAAATAGAGGCTTTTAAAGACTGCGTACATGGAGAATTAAAACAAGAATTACCCTCGAAAAGCCTATTTTTCCACTAAGTATTTATGCTCATTGCAAAGGTGAGATGCTCCCAGACAAAAGACAAAAGACAAACGGTGTAAAAATACATAATTATCTACACAAGACACCGAGAGCTTTGCCCCAAATTCCGTCGATTTTCCAGCTTTGCCTCTGACGATAGGACATAGGACACCTTCGCCTTCCATCCCGTCCCAAGCATCGAAGGCTCCCTCATCGCCAAAGGAGGAATTAGCAGCTAAATCCTCCATAACATCACTTTCAAAAGGCTGATCCATATATAGCGGTGTGCAGTCGTATGAGGTACAGTGTCACGAGCTATAAACCATGCTAGGCAAAGCTTGGTCTGTATCTCACTCAAGCGCTTACCGCTATAAGTACCTTCCTGAGCGCAAGTAGTCGCTAAAATGTCGATAAAATTAAGAACAATTTCGACGGAATTAGGTCTGACCTAACCTTGTCTGTCTTCTCGTATTCCACATCGAGAGCTAGAGCGAGATATTGCTAAGGAGTATTCTGCTATCTAGCTCTCTATTGCTGTTTAGTATAGATTGTTCCTCTCCCTCTTACCAGTCACACGATCTAGGTCACTTATTTGGTGTAACTCATTTAAGGGACGTTGTAGTAATTTTCAATAGTCGTGACTGATATCTGCAAGTGCAATTCTTTTCTCAGAGCGAAATTGCGCCTGAGAATAATCAACTAAGTCTCTCATTACTTTGGCAAAATGATATTAGACTTCCTGTAAAAAATTTTAAAACCTCTGGTTGAGTCAGCATTGTCCGAATCAGCCGTCAAAAGGAAAAAATACAGATCAAAGAGTTTTTGAACTGACAGAAACCTTATTTATCGGACAAAATGCCTGAATTTACTAAACCGAGAAGTCTCCTCTCTCCTGAATCGGTAAGAAGTCTTTGTTTTGAGTTGTCGGTCGTCAACACCAAATTAGGTTACACTTCATCGACCCGAAGGTTAATGCGGATGGAGGGACTCGAACCCACACATCAAAAAGATACTAGAACCTAAATCTAGCGCGTCTACCAATTCCGCCACATCCGCAAATATGTCAGCATACCTCATCATAGCATAAGATACTATAGGAAAGATAAAATTTTTTATTCTTAATAATTTTATGCTCTTAGGTTTTGTCTTTCAGTCCCCCGGCCCGATCCTCTGGGAGATCGGACCGATTTCGGTGCGCTGGTATGGATTTCTCATCGCTATGGCGGTATTATTGGGTGTCACCCTCTCCCAGTACCTCGCCCAAAAAAGAGCGATCGATCCCGATTTAATCGCTGATTTGGCCATTTGGTTAGTAGTGGGGGCTATACCTGCAGCCCGTCTGTACTATGTTCTCTTTCAGTGGCAAGAATACGCGCAAAATCCTGCCGATATTATCGCCATTTGGAAGGGAGGTATCGCTATTCACGGGGCAATTATCGGGGGTTTGCTGGCGGCCCTAATCTTTGCCCGCATTAATCGGGTTTCTCTTTGGCAATTACTCGATCTGGTGGCCCCTTCAGTTATTCTCGGTCAAGCGATTGGACGTTGGGGTAACTTTTTTAATTCGGAAGCTTTTGGCAGTCCGACTAATTTACCTTGGAAGTTGTTTATTCCTCCGGCTAGTCGTCCTTTAGAATATATCGCCGTCGATTATTTTCACCCCACCTTTCTCTACGAATCTCTCTGGAATATGGGAGTTTTTACCCTACTCATCTATCTATTTTTCTGGGGTTTAAAACACCCGGGTAAATTAAAAATTGGCACCCTTACCCTAGTCTATTTTATCGCCTACAGTCTAGGTAGATTCTGGATCGAGGGGCTACGCACCGATAGTTTAATGTTTGGGCCTCTAAAAATGGCGCAAATAATTAGTTTAGGAGCGATCGCTATCGGTATTTTCGGGTTATTCTGGTTATATAAACTGCAGCGTCCTTTACCGGATGTGGTGGCGACCGTCAGTTATAATCAAAAGTTACCCTAGCTAACCCTGACAATGGATCTAGTAACGATTTTTCAACAGGTTTTAAACGGTTTATCGATCGGTAGTGTCTATGCTATTTTTGCCCTCGGTTACACTTTGATTTTTTCCATTTTAGGGATTATCAATTTTGCCCATGGCGCAATTTTTACCCTCGGTGCCTATTTTACCTACGCTCTAGCGGGGGGAGTTTTCGGTTTTAATGGTTTATTGGCTAATGCCAAATTACCCTTTTCCTTACCCTTTTTTTTGGCACTCTTGCTAGGCTGTATCCTTTCAGGTTTCACCTCGGTTCTTCTGGAAAGATTGGCCTTTAAACCCCTCCGGGTAAGGGGTTCCGATTCTCTCTTAACTCTGGTTTCTAGCCTAGGGGCAGCCGTGGTGATTGTCAATGTCATTCAATACTTATTCGGGGCAGAAATTTATACTTTTCCCGATGGGATTTATGGCAATCTTCCCCCCGCAATTAATTTTGGTACAGCCGATCGCCCCGTGGCAATTCGCACAATTCAGATTATTATTTTTCTGGTTTCAGCAGTGATGGTAGCTTTACTGACTTATTGGGTTAATTTCACCAAAATGGGCAAAGCTTTACAAGCGGTAGCTGAAGATGTCACCACTGCCAGTTTGTTGGGGATCAATCCCGAAAAATTTATCGTGATTACCTTTTTTATTAGTGGTGCCTTGGCAGGTTTAGCAGGAACTTTAGTCGGTTCTAGTGTTAGTATCGCTGGCCCCTATTTCGGTATTGCTTTCGGATTAAAAGGTTTAGGAGTGATTGTTTTAGGGGGATTGGGAAGTATCCCCGGAGCGGTAATCGGTGGTTTATTATTGGGTATTGCCGAAGCTTTTGTTCCCGCAGAATATTCCGGTTATCGAGAGGCGATCGCTTTTGCTATTCTCTTTATTATGTTGTTAGTTCGTCCCCAGGGTTTACTAGGCAGAAAGTTAATTCAAAAAGTCTAAGTCGGTTTAATTGGCCGAGAGAAAAACTGTTTTTCCCGACAAAGAAGATTGATAGGCAGCATAGGCCACTTCTAGGGCATAAAGACTGGCTTGGGGAGTAACATAGAGAGGAGCCCGATCGAACAGATAATCTAGCACCATGGCGGTATCTTTGGCAAAAAGACCGCGACGGGTTTCCGCTTCTAAAGCTTGGCTACCTTCACTATTAATTAACTGCCCTGTTTCCCCTTCAAAAATTAAGCTGCCCCCCTCGCCATGAATAGTGAAAGTTCGCTCATTTTGCCAAAAAACGTCCCCTTTACCGTAGGTAACTTCAGCAATTAAGCCATTTTTAAATAATAACTGCGCCTCACACAAACAGGCTAGAAAATAATCGGATTCCGGGGCATTCCAATAACGACAATGACAGGATACGGACTCCACTTCCCCAAATAAATTAGTAAAGCGATGGATACGAGAAAGGGCAGCGATCAAAGGAAAACCGAATAAATCCCGATGAAATGTCCAGCGCCGGGGTGCCGGTCTGCCGGGGGCGATCGTGGTATAACGGGCTAGGTGGATATTGCCGAGGGTGGCTAAATACTGCTGTTGGGTTTGATGCAGTCCCCCCAAAAGTTCAATATGTTCGACGTGCAGTAATTTGTTCTCGGTTTCGGCTAGGGTGATTAATTCTTCCGCCTCTTTCGGGTGAAAAGCTAGGGGATACTCGACGATAACGTGCTTACCGGATTTTAAGGCAGTACGGGCGATCGAGGCATGGGCCTGATTAACATTGGCAACGACAATCAGATCGAGATCGGGATGGCTGGCCAGGCTTACTGCCGAATCTAGGGCAGAAATTTGGTATTTTTGCGAGAAATTAGCGATCGATTCGGCACTATTACCGCTAACATACAGAAGCCTGGCGCGATCATCCGCTTGCCAGCTTTCAGCGCGACGTTGAGCGGCGAACCCTGTGCCAACTATACCAATTTTTAGGGGACGATGAGAAGTCATCGGGGGCATTCTGGCGACATTAATTATCGGGAAGTGGGGTGTGGGAAGTGGGGTGCGGGGAGATAGGGGTGCGGGGAGATAGGGGAGTGGGGAGATAGGGGAGTGGGGAGATAGGGGAATTTCAACTAATACCCCAAAACCCTAAAACCCCAACTCCCTAAAACCCCAACTCTCAACTCCTGAATACTTTCTACAGCAATTCTGCCTTTCCTAGCTTTATCTTGGCAATTAACTCATCTATTATCTCAAAAATAGCACTCTAAAAGATGTGGGAGGGTGAATTCAAATTTTTAATGGACAACGCCAATTTTTTGCTCCTGTTTAGGCCCCAGATCTTCTAAACCGCGATCGGTTGTCGGGGAGCATGACGACTAGGGGAAACCACCACGGGAGTTGGCGACACTGTACAGGTTAATTCTAGAGACTGTTCTAAACTAACCACCCGATTGAGTTGTTGCCATTCAGTACTAAAAGGAGGCATCGCTAGAGCGCAGGCTTTCCAATGAGCTTCGACGGGAACATCTAGTTGTTGACAAGTGCCACCGCGCCGACCTTGGGTTTGATAGTATCGGCAGTATCGACAGGAAGAAGTAAGAAAGTTTGCGGCTTGCATGGTTTGGCTTTAAAAGGAAGATGATTATAAGGAACTCAAGGGATGACTCTCTTTTCGCTCTGTGTAATATTGTCCTACCCTGTGCCAAGGGTATTTTCCTGACTACCACAGCTAGAACTGATATGCCATATAGTTTTTAGTGATCCCCAAAAAAAATTTTATTTTTAGAATCTTTTAATAGTTACTTTGCAAAAAGCAGCACTGTCTCAAAACTGAAGAGTTTAACTCAGTTGTGGCCGAGGTTATTGGGTCTAGTATCAGCAATAACAGAACGGGGATCAAGCCTTAGCTCGATAGAATTGATGAATACAGGTTCAATTAAGACAGAAAAGATCCGCCAATTGATTCCTGACTCAAAACCACTCTTTCCACAATACTATAAAAAAATTGCATCTTTTACCCCGCCCGACTGGGCAAAACAAAAAGCACAACATTGCCAACGCTCAAGCTCTCCGGAGGGAGTGGGAGACTGACAACGAGGGCAAATTGGCCAGGATCGGGTTCTATGACGTATTTTCTGGCTCCAAGTCTCTAAACCGTCCAGTGGCTGGGGATTTTCTGGCGGTTTTTCCGGGGTGACATAGCTAGGATGATCTCTGAGGGAATTAGGCGCGATCGCTTCTAGCGGAATTAACTGACTATCCTGCTGCCAACGGGCAGCAGAAAAGCGGATATCGCTCAAGGGAGTCTCTAACTGACTATTAAGCCGTTTTAATAAGCTATAGCGTTGTAAAGACAATTCCTGTGCTAAAGCGGCGCTATTGGTAGCCACCGATAAAACCCCGCGACTCAGGGAAAAAGGCCGGGTTTGCTCAAGCAGACGGGGATTAATAATTTTTGGCCACAATTGCAGCACTTGATCATAGTGGCGATATTCTTCCCAACCCGCCTGTTGAGTAATAACCGCCAAAATTTTGTCAAGAGAATGTAAAGACATAGGGAAAATCTAGGGAATACCACGTTAGACTAGGACGAAAAAACCCCCTAACTTTTCAGCATAACCTTTAATACCCTCATGAAATCCGATCGATCCCCATCCCCCCAAGATTCCCCTCTCTCGATCGTCCATCAACCCAGTTCAGCCATCGATCCCGCTCGGGAACCAGAATACCTAGAAGCTGCTGTCATTAACGTCTATCCCCAAGCTGAAGATGTCTTTTTTACCCCTTGGGGTATCCGGGCAATGGTGATCTTTTTAATTGCTAATAGTCTCCTCAGTCTCAATCAATGGTTAACCAATACTACCCCCACCCAGACGAAAGCTGAGAATTCCCCCCTCGAGCAGCGCCAAAATAACTCCCGCCACCTCGATCGATTGATAGCGATCGCTCGCCCAGTACAGAAAACTCCTCAAACCAGTCCGATCGTTAATATTCCCGCTCCTCCCCTTAAAACTAGCCCGATCGCTAACATTCCCGCCCCACCAGTGGTTCAGAGTCCCCCCACCGCTATCAATCTGACTAATGCCCTCTTACCCCCGAATCCGCCACCATCCCCAATGCCGGCCCATCAATTACCCGTCAGTAAGATCAAGCAATCTTTACCCGTCGCCCCCCCGGACCCCAGTACCCCTCCAGCATCTTCCCTAGTTTCCGCACCACCACCGCCACCGCCCCAAGTCACCCCCGCCCCCTCGACCGCGATCATTAACGAACGAATGTTGGAGGAATTGCGTCAAAGAGAAGAATCACCCGCTAATTTACCCTTTTTTCAACGGGAAAAAGCCCGTCGTCTGGCCAATCAAAACCGACAGGAGGCGGTGGAGTTAATGAAACAGTTACCGCCAGAATTACAAGCATCCCCTTCTCCCAGTAGTCCGGCACCTTCAGAAACAGCCGATCCCTCCCAGTCCCCCGTCCCTAGTTCTATCATTATTGATAGGAGCGGCACTTCGGTAAACTATTAGGGTTCCTATCGGGAGGACGGCAATGGGTTTGTTTGATCGCATGGGCCAAGCAATTCGCGCCCAAGTCAATAGTCTGATTCAGGAAAATCAAGATCCCGAAAAACTACTGGAAAAGGCGATCTTGGCGATGGAAGGGGAATTGATGCAAATGCGACAAGCCCTGGCGGCAGCCGTCGCTACCCAGAAACGTACCGAGCGCCAACGACAACAACAGGAAAAAGCGGCCCAAACTTGGCACGAACGCGCCCAATTAGCCCTACATCACGGTAACGAGGAACTCGCCCGCCAAGCTCTCAGCCAATGGCAAACCTATCAAAGTCAGATCGCCCCCCTACAAACCTCCCTGCAACAACAGACGGCTATTATACAAAAGTTAAAGAAAGAACTCTTGACAATTGAACGCAAATATGCTGAGATGAAAGCACAGAAAAGCCTTTATGTGGCCAGATTGCGATCAGCGAGTGCCAGTCAAAAAGCCCAAGAAATCATGGGCAGTTTGAACAGCAGTCAGATGGGGACTATTTTCGAGAAACTAGAAGCAAAAGTCTTAGAAGCCGAATCCCAAGCCGATTTAATCCAGTATAAAGACCCCTTAGAGCGACAATTCCAAGATTTGGAGGGACAAAAACAAATTGAAGCCGAATTACTCAAGTTAAAACAAGAAAACTTGGATGGGTGATGTGGGAAGTGGGAAGTATTTTCAGTGAAAAGTAATCAGTAATCGGTAATCAGTGAATTGAAAACTCATATCTGACTCATGAATACTGACTGCTGATTGCTTCTGTGGTTGCTCAGAAATTTGGGTTGAAAACCCCGTCCTTTTAGGATGGCCTTGTGCTAAAATACCCACAGGTGGTTCCGACCGTGAGAACGTGAGCAAACAGGTTAAACGTCCTACTCCGTGATCTGAAAATTTCTAACAGTCAATGGTGTTTAATTAAGTCCAAACTGTCAGAACGCCAAACAATTAAATACTGTGGGACACACAGAAATTTACGCTTGGGGAGTAGTCTTTAAGAGTGCTTGCCTTATAGGTGTAGTCGGACTAGATATGAAACTGTAAGTCCAAAGCTAACTTAGTTAGTAGAGGCCGGATTCAGCCCAAGAATCTCCGCACTTTTAGGGCGGAGAGTGTCAAATTGGATAATAAGCCGTTAGGCAAGATAGGAAATTTTAAGAACAGTTAACTGATTTAGTACACACCGAGAGGAACAAGAGCGTCATGGGTTTATTCGATCGCCTTAGCCGAGTTGTCCGAGCTAACCTCAATGATATGGTGAGCAAGGCTGAAGATCCAGAAAAAATGCTGGAGCAAGCTGTCAGTGATATGCAAGAGGATCTAGTACAGGTACGTCAAGCGGTCGCTAGAGCGATCGCCGAACAGCGACAAACGGAACAAAAATACAGCAAAGACCAGTCAGAAGCCAATAAATGGGAACAAAGAGCCAAATTAGCCCTTTCTAAAGGGGATGAAACTCTCGCCAGGGAAGCTCTTAAACGCAAGAAAGATTTCACGGAAACCGCCGCCATTCTCAAAAATCAACTGGATCAGCAAACGGTACAGGTAGAAAGTCTGAGAAAAAACTTGATTGCGCTCGAAAGTAAGATTTCTGAGGCAAAAACCAAGAAAAATATGTTAGTAGCTCGCTCCAGAGCCGCAAAAGCTAACGAAGAAATCCAAAAAACCCTCGGCAGTATCGATACCAGTAGTTCCATGTCCGCTTTTGAGCGCATGGAAGAAAAAGTTGTGCAGATAGAAGCCCGTAGTCAAGCGATCGGTGAATTGGGTGGCATCGACATGGAACGTCAATTCGCTGCACTAGAATCGGGTAGCGATGTGGAGGATGAATTAGCAATGCTGAAAGCACAAATGTCCGGGGGAGCATTACCCCCCAGCACAACTTCTAGTCAACCCACTTTACCCCAAGCAACCACCGTCAGGGATTCGGCAGTGGATGCAGAATTAGAGGAATTGCGATCGAAGTTAAAAGAACTGTAAAACTTTGAGAGCGTCGAGACGTACTATCTACGGTACGTCTCTATTTATTAATTAATTTTGTTGTTGAGATAGGGAATAAGCTAAGAGGAATTTTAACCACCTATCCTTAGATTAGTTCTCCCCCAATCCCTTTACTTTTGCCTCTTGGCTCATCTCAACAAGCAATTTAAATACGCGGGCAGCTTATCCCTGTTGTTAGTGCCGCACAATGGCGGCTTTGTCGATATTAAACATCTGATTAGGTTTTGCCGAGCAGAATTATCCACCCTATTCCGTTAATCCTTCAGCGTGTTTAACCGAGCGTAGTTGGTTAAGAAATTGCTCTATTTCTTGAGTTTTATCGATCTTCGGCGGTAAATTAAAGCCATATTCAAGAGGAGCATCAATAACAAGAATTTTTTGATTATTGATGTTACTTTCGTCAATCAACCATAAAGCATGAGTTTGATAAGCTGGAATCACTAATAATCTGACTATGATATTTTCTTCAGGGATATTTTCATCAATCCAGCTAATAGCTTGATCGAATTTTTCTGCTAATTCCGATTGAAAAATTCCATCCACAGACCAATCTGTAGGTTCACTGCCAAGGCTACTAGAGCGAGCGTAGGCGATCGGGGTATTATCTGATTTTACTTGCAGATGCCATTGCCCTGATGGACGAGCTAAACGGGTTAAATCGTTGGTTGGTTCAACCACTGCATTTGCGGGTAGATTCCAGACATCTACACTTTCATGCAAAGCAGGGGAAACTGCACCGAGAGACTCAGTTATTCTAGACAAGCTAAAACCTACTTTTCTTTGTAATTGAGTTAAAACGTCATCGGGTAAAGTTTTAAAATGTGCCATTTTAGTTTATCTCCTAATATTAATCCATGTCCATCGCCATTGACCTTCGCCATAGGCAGTTTTAACTCGATCGTAGGGAATAATTATTTCACCCCGCCAAGGATCATAAATGATGACCTGGGGGACTGAATCAATTATATCCCAACCGACTACTAAAACGGCATGACCCCCTCCTCCATTCCATTTAAAACCGATTTCTACTGCACGTTGATTATCAAGTTCAGTTTGTAAGGTGGTAAATTCAATCAAACCATTAATATAAATTGGATTAAAACTATACCTTACCCACATAGGAGCAATATTAAGAATTGGCAAGGGTTTATTGCACAATGAACTATTGGGTGAACTGCAACAACCTGTTAATTCAAAAGCAACATTGGCAAGGTTACATTGCTGCGTTGTGATGTCATCATTTTGCTGAAAAACCATCTGCATTGAAGCCGCCCAACACCATTGGGTTTGTTCTTGTTTAATCCAAGTGATTTTGTTAATTCTAGTGGCTTGCCCTAGGGTATCATCGCTGACAAAAGCTAAAAAAGCTGCTGCTTGTAAAATGATCGGCTTTCCTTGTTCAACTCTTAAAGGCATCGATTTTTTCTGGGAGTGATATAAAGTAATTGGAAAAAGAGTAACTCAGCAGCATAACTTTGTTACTCTTAATTATCATTAGAACAGTGATTCTAAAACTCAGCACTAATAGAAATTCCAACAGACACACGACCTAGAGCATCTTCCCCCGTCTGAGCAAAAGCAACTATTCTCTGAGGAAGAGTGTTAGGAGGTGTTTCCCAGTCTAGATTAATTGCAGCACCTGTAATTAATTTTGTCCAATCAGGAGCGGCACCATCTCCTATGGTTTCTCCCACTGCATCCACAAGTGCATCAGCAATAACTTTAGCTAAACCTTTACTTGCTGCAGATAAAAAGACTTTGGCCGCTTCTTCAGGAGTGCCTCCTAAGCTACCACTTAAGTCAGCAGGTAATTGAATACCGTCAATTTTTGCCATATTTAACACTCTACTTTCATTTGATGTTTTTAGTCTATCTGACTGACATAAAAATAACATTTGGATCGACTATCAATATGTTCTTTAATTAATTCTTCATTTTTTATTGATTAAATGCTAGTTACTAAACGGTAAACAACGGAAATTGTCGGTATTTTTATTAAGCCTCTTTACAAAAGTCGGATAATAACGGATAATGACGGTAGATGGTAATCTGGCTGAAAGCAAAAAAGTCATTCACATGGATACTCAAGAGATTTTTAACCTTATTGATGAGGTGGTTTTTAGGCAAACAGGAAAACACCTAGATACTTTACAATTGGGGATTTTAAAAAGCGTTTTTAATGGTTATAAATATGCTCAAATCGCCCAAGATTATAAATGCAGTGAAGGTCATGCTAGAGATAAAGCCTATGAACTTTGGCACATTCTCTCAGAAGCATTAGGCGAAGATTTAAACAAATCAAATGTTCGATCAGCAATTGAAAGATTAATAATTACTAATAGTAGCAATAACTTGGTTAATTCTGGACAAATTGAAAAACTTAATTTTTGTCCCAACTCCCCTCAATCTCTTGAAAACTTAGCCACGGATAATTCTGATATAATTGAAACCGAAAACTTGTTGATTGAAGAAAAATTAAAAGAAGCAAAACTAGAAACCGTTCCCAAACTGGTGCAAGTAGGGCTAACTGCTGAACAAATTGCTCAAGCCCTCGATTTACCTTTGTCATTAATTTTAGAAACTTTAAGGTAATTTCTTAATGGATAGCACAATAGTTTTTTTGTCAAAATCTCAGAAAGAATCGAGGCAATGTTATTCTTAATGTCCCTCTGCTTATTAGTTTATAATCTCGGTGAGGGAGAACTGAGAAACAACTTACAGCCTTTCTCATAAAGATGAAGTATAACCTAAATTGGTATCTACGACCGAAGACCAGTTAATGTTAACCGTTCTGGCGTTCCCAAAAAAGAGAAACTTGTACCTCATTATTATAAAAAATACCCAAGCAATGCCGCTCAAAACCCTTTAATTCTGAAGATAATCCTAAGATTCACCCCGAAAAAGAGCCAGAAAGGTGAGGATAGCTAGGATGGAAGTGAAAAGCAATTTTGACTCGAAATTATCCCAAGGGATCGATCGCATTTAACGAAACCCTTACCCTAACAGCATAGGACAAGAGAAGGACTTACTAAGGAGAAACCCAGCCATGAAAATCGGCGTAATCAAAGAAAGTGACCAAGGCGAGGCGCGGGTGGCGCTAGTGCCGGATACCGTCGCCCGTTTAGTCAAGGCGGGATTTGAGGTAATTGTCCAAAATGGGGCGGGAATTAGCGCTAACTTTGCCGATAGTGCCTATAGTGCCGTGGGAGCCGCCCTGAGCGAAAACAGCGAATATATCTATGAAACTGCTGATATTATTCTCAAAGTGGTCCCTCCTAGCGATAGCGAGATCGATCGCCTGAAAAATGGTGGTATCCTCATCGGCTTTCTCGATCCCCTGCGTCAACCCCGGCGCATTGCCAAATTAGCCGAGCGCGGGATCACCGCTTTGAGCATGGAATTAATTCCCCGCAGTAGTCGCGCCCAGAGTATGGATGCCCTCTCCTCTCAGGCTAACCTCGCCGGTTACAAAGCGGTACTCCTCGCCGCCGTGCAGCTGCCGAAAATGTTCCCGATGATGACTACCGCCGCCGGGACGATCGCCCCAGCCAAAGTGCTGGTATTGGGGGCAGGAGTTGCTGGATTGCAAGCTTGCGCTACCGCCCGCCGTTTGGGGGCAGTGGTGGAGGCTTTTGATATTCGTCCCCAAGTCAAAGAAGAAGTGCAGAGTGTCGGGGCGAAATTTATTGAAATGCCCCTAGAAGAAGATACCGTCGCCGATAACGGTTACGCCAAAGAGGTTTCTCTTAGCACACAGGAGCGCATTTGTCAAGCCCTAACGGAACCAATTAAGCGGGCTGATGTGGTGATCACCACGGCCCAAGTACCGGGGAAACAGGCCCCCCTGCTAGTCACCAAAGAAATGATCGCCACCATGAAAGCGGGGTCGGTAATCGTTGATTTAGCGGCGGAACAGGGCGGAAATTGCGCCTACACCCAACCGGGACGAGAAATCATCGTTAATGGGGTAAAAATCGTCGGAGCCGTTAATCTTCCTGCCACAGTGGCCACCAATGCCAGCCAGATGTACGCCAAAAACCTGCAAATGCTGCTACAACTTCTAGTCAGCAAAGACGGCAGTTTAAACCTCGATTTTGCCGATGACATCATTGATAGTGCCTGTGTCACCCACGCCGGCGAAATCCGCAACCAACGCATTAAATCCGCCCTCAGTGAACAGTTATCCGCTTTTTAGCTATCAGGATTCAGGAGTCAGTATTCAGTATTCAGGAGGCAGTATTCTCCCCACTTCCCCAATCCCCCACTTCCCCAATCCCCCACTTCCCACTTCCCCAATCCCCCATCACCCCAATCCCCCATCACCCCAATCCCCCATCCCCCAAACCCTATCCCCTTTTTACTTAACCAATGACTGCCCAACTTTTAACCGCTTTAGTGGTATTTGTCCTCGCTTCCTTTGTCGGTTTCGAGGTAATCAATAAAGTCCCTCCCACTCTCCATACACCCCTGATGTCGGGAGCGAATGCAATTTCAGGTATCGCCGTTGTCGGTGCGCTCCTCATCGCCGGAGGCACGGATTGGCACCAATTAACCGTAATTTTAGGGTTAATTGCCGTTATTTTGGCGATGGTTAACGTGGTCGGTGGTTTTGTCGTTACCGATCGAATGCTGCAAATGTTCAAGAAAAAAGAGGCTAAATCATGAATAATGCCCTTATCACAGGGATCGAGTTGTCCTATCTACTTGCCGCCATTTTATTTATCATCGGTCTTAAACAATTATCTTCCCCCGCTACCGCCCGTCAAGGCAATTTTCTGGCTGCCATCGGGATGCTAATCGCCATTATTGCCACCTTAATCAATCAAGAAATCCTCAGCTATGGTTTAATCGCCGTGGCGTTGGTGATTGGCTCGATTATCGGCCTAGTTTCGGCGCAAAAAGTCCCGATGACAGCTATGCCCCAAATGGTGGGGATTTTTAACGGTTTAGGCGGTGCTGCCAGTGCTTTAATTGCCATTGGCGAATACTGGCGTTTACTGCAAAGTGGTGAAAATATTGCCTTTGACTCGATACTGATCGCTATTTTGGGTGTATTGATCGGTGGTGTCACTTTTACCGGTAGTGTCCTCGCTTTTGCCAAATTACAGGAATTAATCAGTGGCGCGCCCGTAACTTTTCCTTTCCAACAACCCTTTAACATTCTCTTGCTACTCACCTTTTTAGGGGGTAGTGTCTATCTCTTTTTTGATCCCACCTCGATCGATGTTTTCCTGACCTTGGTGGCACTTTCCCTAATTTTCGGGGCTTTATTCGTGCTTCCCATCGGCGGCGGCGATATGCCCGTGGTTATCTCGCTCTTAAACTCTTTTTCGGGACTTGCCGCCAGCGTAGTCGGTTTTATCCTGATGAATAGTATGCTGATCATCGCCGGTGCTTTGGTGGGTGCGTCGGGGATTATCCTGACTCAGATCATGTGTAAAGCCATGAATAGATCCCTGGCTAGTGTACTATTTGGGGCATTCGGGACAGGTGCTAGTGCCGGGGGCGAAGCGAGCGCCACTTCTAGCCTTGATAAATCAGTTCATGCTATTGATTCAGAAGAAGGGGCAATGATGCTCGGTTATGCGCGTTCTGTGGTGATTGTACCCGGTTACGGCATGGCGGTGGCCCAAGCACAACACGCAGTGCGAGAATTAGCCGAACAGTTGGAAAAAAATGGCGTTGAGGTTAAATATGCTATTCACCCCGTGGCGGGAAGAATGCCCGGCCACATGAATGTATTATTGGCCGAAGCTAATGTTCCCTATCCGCAACTCTACGATATGGATGATATTAATCCTGAGTTTGAGCGCGTCGATGTGGCGTTAATTATTGGGGCGAATGATGTGGTTAATCCCGCTGCCCGTCACGATAAAGCTAGTCCCATTTATGGAATGCCAATTCTCGACGTGGATAAGGCACAGCACACGATCGTGATTAAGCGGAGTATGCGATCGGGTTTTGCCGGGGTAGAAAACGAATTATTCTACAATCCCAAAACCTTTATGCTCTTTGGTAGC
Source organism: Microcystis sp. M090S1 (assembly GCF_020246295.1). NCBI lineage: Bacteria > Bacillati > Cyanobacteriota > Cyanophyceae > Chroococcales > Microcystaceae > Microcystis > Microcystis sp. M090S1. Next base: position 14,588 of record NZ_JADBTF010000478.1, read on the forward strand.
GCTCAAGATGTGGTAGCACAATTAGTATCACAAGTCAAGGATTTGTCATAATTCTTGACAAATAGGACGGGGTGAAAACCCCGTCTTTTTTTATCTGATTTTCCAGAGTTTAAAGATAATCCAGAACTAATTCCCCTTTGCTCACTTTTTCGGTAATTAAAGTTCTGACTAACTCTAATTCTTCCAGGGTCACTTTACCATCAGACCTCATAGCTAGGGCGATTCTTTCCCTTTCCCCTTGAGTGATCACGCCATCAACACTAGCCTGTTCGATAATAGCGCGCAACTTTTCTAGTTCCTGTTGTTCTTCTGCGGTTAATTCTGCTTGATTAGGACGAGATATTTCCATAAAAATTTCTCCTTGAGTGATCGACACAAACTTGATAATTTTTTTCTAAGTAGTAGAACCCATGGCAGTTATCCCCAGTCAGCATCAGCAATCAGGGACAATGATTTTAGCAAGAGCTAGACCTTGATTCTTGACAGGGAGCCACTAAACCTCAACAGATGATCGATGATAACTGATAGAGCTTACAGTATAGTGATTAATAGAAGCATTTTGCAAAGAATTATCGAGATAAAGAATGGATATTCGATCGACTGACACCTCGCCCCTTACTTGGACAGGAGATACTTTAGCCCTAGGTTTACCAGAAGGAGCCATCGAGATTGCAGGAGAATTGGCAGAATTAAACGATAAACTAGGGGGAAACCTAGGGGATCTCATCTCCGAGACGGAATTCGAGGGAAAATTAGGCAGCAGTGCGGCGACTCGTCTAGGTGGTGGTCCGATTCGCAAATTAATCCTGGTGGGATTGGGAAAAACTGCCGATTTCGACCTGCAAACCCTGCGTCTAGCGGCTGCTGCGATCGCTCGTCTGGCCAAACAACAAAAAAGCCAAGCTCTGGCCATCAGTTTACCAGTAGTTGGCGATCAGTCCGCCACTGCCGGAGCAATCACGGAAGGGCTGCTGCTGGCCACTCATCAGGATACCCGCTTCAAGTCCACTAAGGAGGAAAAAGGAGCCAAATTAGAAACCGTCGAGTTATTGGGTTTAGGAGAGCAAGCATCGGCGATCGCCAAGTCCGAGCAAATCTGTTCCGGGGTGATTCTGGCCAGAGAATTAGTCAATGCTCCCGCTAACACCGTCACCCCCCTGACCATGGCAGAAACCGCCGAGCAAATTGCCAGCGAATACGGATTAAGTCTCAAAATTCTGGAACAGGAAGAATGCGAAAGCTTGGGCATGGGAGCCTTCTTAGGAGTGGCCAAAGCCTCGGATATTCCCCCAAAATTCCTTCATTTAATCTATAAACCCCAAGGAACCCCGAAACGTAAACTAGCAATCGTCGGTAAAAGTTTAACCTTTGATTCCGGCGGTTTGAATATTAAAGGGGCTGGCAGTGGCATCGAAACCATGAAAATGGATATGGGGGGTGGTGCCGCCACCCTAGGCGCAGCCAAGGCGATCGCCCAATTACAGCCAGAAGTGGAAGTACACTTTATCTGTCCGGCTACGGAAAATATGATTAGTGGTCGCGCTATGCACCCCGGGGACATTTTAACCGCTTCTAACGGCAAAACTATTGAAGTCAATAACACCGATGCCGAGGGACGATTAACCCTGGCCGATGGCTTGGTTTTTGCGGAAAAATTAGAGGTGGATGCGATCGTGGATCTAGCCACTTTAACCGGGGCCTGTGTCATCGCTTTGGGGGACGATATCGCCGGTTTATGGAGTAGCGATGAGAGTCTCACTGTTCAACTCCAAGAGGCCGCTAAATTAGCCGGCGAAAAATTCTGGCCAATGCCCCTAGAAGAAAAATATTTCGAGGGGATGAAGTCTCAAATTGCCGATATGAAAAACACCGGCCCGCGCCCCGGCGGTTCCATTACAGCCGCTTTATTTTTGAAGCAATTCATTAATAATACTCCCTGGCTCCACCTAGATATCGCAGGACCGGTCTGGTCCGATAAGGAAAATGGCGTTAATAATTCCGGGGCCACCGGTTTTCCCGTCCGCACTCTAGTTAATTGGGTAATGGCCAATAATTAAGTTATCGGTAAGCAGTAAGCGGTATTAGGTGAGGAGTATTTTCACTGTTTACTGTTTACCGATCCCTGAAAAATCTGCCCCACCCCTCACCCCTATCTCAAGGTCGCGAGAGGACTCCCGTTAAACTGCGTAGCGGTTAACGGGAGATGAATCGCGACCAGAATGAAACTAACGCTGTAGCCTTTCCACTTTTGGGGAGTTTTGGTTCTCGACGTATTTTTTTAGTTGTTCGACAGTAACGTCGCCACAACTAGCCACGAAATAAGCTCCCGCCCAAAAATAGGGTTTGTTGTCGAAATACTTTGCCGCCAAATCCGGAAATTCTTGTCTAATTAAGCGACTACTAACTGTTTTAAGGTTAGCGATTAGTTTGGTCCATGATTGTAATTAGTTGATATACTAGGCAGTAAGTGTTACAATTTAACTATACATCACATCACGAAACTAACGACAGTGATAACGATTACCTACCAGTACAAACTAAAGGTAAACAAGAAACAGGAACGAGAGATTGTCCACATTCTTGATGTTTGTAAGAGCGTTTATAATTACGCGCTCTCGGAACGGAAAGATTGGTTAAACTCTCGAAAGTGTCTTGTGGATCGCTGTTCGCTAGTTTCTGAGTACATAATTCCTG
>NZ_JADBTF010000479.1:0-21087 GCF_020246295.1 Microcystis sp. M090S1
ATAAAACTACACAAAAAAAAGATCATCGTTGCCCGTGAAATTGACTGATTTACCCGTCTTAATTAGGATCACCCTGTAGGTGTGGCAAGGGTTTCAACCATTGCTACCCAAAAAAGCACAGAATAACCCATTATGAAATTCAGTAAAATCGCTGTAACCATTGTAACATCGTTGTTAAATAAAAATCTTTCTCAATTAATTCTTAAGAATTTGTAAATATTGCGAAATGTTAATTTAAATATTCTCAAGTTTTTGGAGTTAATAAATAATTTTTGCTTATCTTTGATCAAAATTGGGTTAGAAGTCAGGAGTCGGGTGATAGGGTGATAGGGTTTTGGGGTGTTGGGGTGTTAGGGTTTTAGTTGAAATTCCCCCACTTCCCCACTTCCCCACTTCCCCACTTCCCCCCTTCCCCACTTCCCCACTTCCCCACACCCCACACCACTTCCCTAGAACGATCTTTGGGACAAGATTAAGTTTAAAATCTGAAATAGATGATTTTTTTCAGGATCGAGTCAAGTTTATGGCAGATATTGTCGATATTGCGGTCAGTGCCGATAATTTTAAAACTCTAGTGACGGCGGTACAAGCGGCTAATCTTGTGGATGCCCTAAAAAGTCCCGGCCCGTTCACGGTTTTTGCCCCCACCGATGAAGCTTTTGCCAAATTGCCCCCCGGGACGATTACAACCCTAGTGCAGAATATCCCCCAATTAACCCGAATTCTCACCTATCACGTCGTTGCGGGCAAATATATGCAGGAAGATTTGGCGAAATTGGCTGTAGTGACTTCTCTAGAGGGTTCACCGATTCCCATCGATTGTAGCGAAGGTTTTGAGGTGAAAAATGCCACGGTTGTCGCAGGTAATATCGAGGCGGATAATGGTGTAATCCACGTCATCGATACGGTGATCCTGATGGGTTAGTTTTTGACCGGCTTTTCCCCGGGCTGCATCCAGGGCAAATCTGTCTTATTTAGTAACCAAATATACAGAAACTTTTGCTTGTTTATGGGTTCGATGATCGACGGAGGAAAATGCCCACTTTCTGCGGTTATAAACAAGATAATTCCCGCTAAGGAGTACGCCAATGAAGACCTTAGAATTTCTCTCGGAACTAAATGCCGCACCGCAAGGATGGGGATTCTGGATTGATCGTCAGCAGATCGAAGCCAACCACGTCGGTCAATATTCCTTTGAGAATGATCGTTTGCCAAAAAGTTTTGTTCATATCGGTAGTCTCGCTGAATTAGCTCACCAACGACAAAAATATATTCTTAGCCATCTCGATAGTAATGGCAACGTGGAAGAACTCGCTCAAGAATGGGTGCAAACACTGCTCGCTAATATAACAACTTAATAGTTTCTGGAAAATTCAGCCAAAAAAGAGGCCACTTTCCGCAAGATGGCCTCTAAATTTTTTTGTTAGGGGTTGGGGTGTTGGGGTTTTAGGGTTTTAGGGTTTTAGTTGAATTCCCCCATTCCCCCATTCCCCCATTTCCCCATTTCCCCACTTACCTATTCCCCAGAAGCATGAGGACCGATTTTGAGAACTAAAACCCCTAAAGGTGGTAAACAGAGATCGATCGAGTAGGGACGGCTATGATAGGACCATTCCTCTGACCATTTACCACCGAGGTTGCCCATATTGCTACCGCCATATTTACCCGCATCGCTGTTAAAGATTTCCTGATAAAAACCGGGATGGGGTACACCAACGCGATAATGGCTGTGGGGTTGGGGAGTAAAATTACAGACCACCACCAGAAACTCCTGCCAATTTTTGCTCCAGCGCAGGAAAGAAACGACGCTATGACTATTATCACTACAGTCGATCCACTCAAAGCCATCCTGACCAAAATCCTGGGTATATAAAGCAGGTTCACTCTTATAGGTGGCGTTCAAATCTGAGAAAAAGCGTTTTAGCTGTTGATGGGGTTGATGCTGCAAAAGACCCCACTCCAAATCACCCCAAACATTCCACTCACTCCACTGGCCAAATTCCATGCTCATAAACATGGTTTTCTTGCCGGGGTGGGTAAACATATAACTAAATAATGCCCGGACATTGGCGAATTTTTGCCACTCATCCCCCGGCATTTTGCCAATCATATTACTTTTGCCGTGAACCACTTCATCGTGGGACAAAGCCAGCATATAATTCTCGCTGTGGTTATACCACATACTAAAAGTGACATTATTTTGATGGAATTGACGGAACCAAGGATCCATGCCGAAATAATCGAGCATATCGTGCATCCAGCCCATATTCCACTTCAAATTAAAGCCTAAACCGCCCATATAGGTGGGCCAGGACACCATCGGCCAAGCGGTGGATTCTTCGGCAATAGAGAGAATTCCGGGGAAATAGCTAAAAATTACATGATTGACTTGACGCAGGAATTCCGCAGCTTCTAAATTTTCCCGGCCACCGTACTCGTTAGCCACCCATTCCCCATCTTTACGACAATAATCGAGATAGAGCATGGAAGCCACCGCGTCCACGCGAATGCCGTCAATATGGTACTTATCGAACCAAAAAAGAGCATTAGCGACGAGGAAATTTCTGACTTCGTTGCGACCGTAGTTAAAAATTAAGGTTCCCCATTCCTTGTGTTCCCCTTTGCGCGGGTCGCCGTGTTCGTAAAGATGAGTACCATCAAAGAAAGCTAACCCGTGGCCATCTTTGGGGAAGTGACCAGGGACCCAATCCACTAGCACACCAAGGCCATTTTGGTGACATTGATCGACAAAATACATGAAATCTTCAGGATTGCCGTAGCGACTGGTGGGGGCAAAATAACCCGTCACTTGATAACCCCAAGAACCATCAAAAGGATGCTCGGTGATCGGTAATAATTCGATATGGGTGTAACCTAATTCTTTAACGTAGGGAATTAGTTTTTGGGCTAACTCGTGGTAACTCAAAAAGCGCGCCCCAGTGTTCCATTCCGACACGGGAACCGCTTCCCCGGACCCAGAAAGTAAACGGGGGGGTTCGGCACTAGAAGCGTGCAGCCAAGAACCGAGGTGTAATTCGTAAACGGAAACCGGTTGAGTTAAAGGATCGCTATGGCGGCGTTTTTCCATCCAATCGCTATCATCCCAAGTATAGCTATCTAAATTAGCCACGATCGAGGCGGTTTTCGGGCGTACTTCTTGGGCAAAACCGTAGGGATCAGATTTTTCGTAAATATGACCTTCCCAATTTTTGATCTCGTATTTATATTTAGTGCCAACACCGATTTCTGGGATAAACAATTCCCAGACCATATTATTACGTTTCCGCATTTGGTGATCACGACCATCCCAGTTATTGAAATCACCAATAATCGAGACGTTGCGGGCATTAGGGGCCCAAACTGCGAAATAAACCCCTTTAATACCCTCGATTTCAGCTAAATGCGCCCCTAATTTTTCATAAATGCGGTGATGGTTGCCCTCCCCAAACAGATGTAAATCAAAATCGCTGAGTTTGGCAGAACGGAAGGCATAGGAATCATAGATTACCCGTTCCTGTTCCCCCTCGTGGATGCGTAATTGATAATTGTTCAGTTCACTGATATCGATGACGCACTCGAAAAAATGGGGATGATAAGCGGTCTTCATGGGATATTCTTGTCTTTGGGACGGTAAAATAACCCAAGCGGCCGTGGTTTTCGGTAAATAGGCTCTAACAACCCATTTATTTACTTTTCCTTCTTCTAGGGGATGGGCCCCCAAAACCTCAAAGGGATCGTGATGGAGGTTGTTGACGATTTGATGGACTTGTTCGGGGGATACCACTATAGACATTCATTTACCACTCTTGACATCTACAATACTTATAGCAAGGAAATAGTCATTTTTTTGTTGCCTTCTGGGAATTCTCAAACTGATGGTATATTCTGCCTACTCATTCAACTATGGCCGTGACTGCTGCCAAAATTATCGTCATTGAAGACGATTTTGCGCTCCGAAACCTGATTTCCCCCTTTCTCGGTCAAAAAAACTAACAAGTAGAAATGGCGGCCGATGGTAAAACTGCCAATTTATTCCGGCTCTGGTCAATCTCGATGTTAATCTAGCGGATAGCCTCGAATTTGATCTACAAATTTATCGCCCAATCTTCTTCCTTTTTATCTCTACACAGTTCTTAACTGGAACGAGTTTGATCGCTAGGAGATTGACTTTCCTCTAATTGAGCTTTGATTTTTACCGAGTCTTCAATCTGCTCGGCCTCTCGCTTAAATTCACTTTCAAATTCCTTTGATGCTTCTTGAAATCCTCGAATCGTTTTGCCTAAACTGCGACCGATTTCTGGTAATTTTTTCGGTCCGAAAACTAGCAGGGCAATCAAGAGAATTAACCCCATTTCCGGTAATCCAATCCCAAAAATATTCATTTTTTTGCTCCTAATAAAAAACTCGCGGTGGGCAATAACCCACCTGCCAAAGTCCGAGGGATAATTCTGCCGCCAAAAATGGCGACGAGATTGTTGGAATCTGCTTACTGACCCCAATCTACATTAAATCCTTCTAAAATTAGGGAGGAGTTGTAGATCTGTAAAATAATCAGCAAAAAGACTAAAAACAGAGCCATAAAAACTCCCATCAGCAAGGTAGTTCCCCAACCGGGAGAAACTTTACCATATTCCGAGTTGAGGGGACGAAGGATTTCACCTAAGCGTGTACGCTGTGCCATAAGTTACCAAGAAAGATCTGTAAATGATAATTTTGTATTGATCCGTAATTTGACGAAGTGCCAACCGGTCAACCCAGTGAGATAAAATCTACTGCTGTTTCCAGTGGAGCTTTTTTGGTCTAATTCCTAACGGAATCGTTTTTCGCCTGCCCTGCCACGCCCACAAGAATCTGCAAGCGCCTACAGTACGGGAATTATTCTAACATTGTTTGGTGATCTTCTTAGGATTTAGGAGATGGTCGATGGGAGGATTTTTCAGTTATCAGTAATCAGTTATCAGTTATCGGTGAGGGGTTGGAGTTGAGGTGATGGGGGAGAAGGGAGATGGGAGAAAAAAGCTGATCGATCAGTGATCACTGATCAAGTCTCCTTCGGTGCTATGATTGAGGATGTAAAGTTTTATTGCAAAGGTATTCGTCTTGGTTAAGCTGAATACTGACAAAAGGTTAACAACACTACCTTAAACAAGCTCTCAAGAGAGGATACAGAGAACACATGGCTTACACACTTCCCCCTTTACCCTACGATTACACTGCCTTAGAGCCTTGTATCACCAAAAGTACCCTAGAATTCCACCACGACAAGCACCACGCCGCTTATGTCAATAACTATAACGGTTTGGTCAAAGATACGGAACTCGATGCTCTCTCTTTAGAAGAAGTTATCGTTAAGGTTGCCGGTGATGCTTCTAAAGCTGGGGTTTTCAACAATGCCGCCCAAGCATGGAATCATAGTTTTTATTGGGACTGCATGAAACCGGCGGGTGGTGGCACGCCTACTGGTGCTTTAGCCGATAAAATTAACGCAGATTTCGGTAGTTTCGAGAAATTTGTCGAAGCTTTCAAAACTGCGGGCGCTACTCAATTCGGTAGTGGTTGGGCTTGGTTGGTTCTCGATAACGGTACTCTCAAAGTTACCAAAACCGGCAACGCTGACAATCCTTTAACCGCCGGACAGGTTCCCCTCTTAACTATGGATGTGTGGGAACACGCTTATTATCTCGACTACCAAAATCGTCGTCCCGATTACATCAGCGACTTTTTAACTAAGTTGGTTAATTGGGATTTCGTGGCTGCTAATTTAGCGGCGGCCTAAAAATTTGGCTCAGTTAATCAGTTATCAGTTATCAGTTATCAGGGGTTGGCGAGCAGAGAGAAACCATCCATAAGTTGGGGGTTAGTCTTACTATTAAAACTGGCAAATCTCTCTAATATTAATTATCCTTAAAATGGATAACCAGAAAAAACTTTTTTAACATCGATCGCGCTTCTCGCACCATGGAACAACCTGTCAGTTGGATTATTCCCCGTCATCCCCGTCCCGATTATCCCCTGTTTGTATTTTTACCCGGAATGGATGGCAGCGGCCAACTATACTATCGTCAGATTAAAAACCTTGCCCCTTACTTCGATCTACGTTGTTTGGTGATTTCCCCGCAATATCTCGGTGATTGGGAGGAATTAAGCACCCTCGTGATCGCTTTATTGGAACAGGAATTAAAGCGACAATCGAGAAAAGTCTATCTCTGCGGTGAGTCTTTTGGCGGCTGTTTAGCCTTGAAAATAGCAACAAAATCACCAAAATTAATTAAAAAACTGATTTTAATTAACCCTGCTTCTTCTTTTAATCAAAGACCTCTTTTAAGCTTGGGAATCGGTATCACCCAGATGATGCCCGATTTCATCCACGGCAGCTCGGCCCTGACTATTTTACCCTTTCTGGCCGCTCTGGGTCGAATATCCCGGGAAGATCGCCGCTCTCTCCTCAAAGCCATGCAATATGTCCCACTGAAGACGATTAGCTGGCGTTTATCCCAGTTACAACGGTTTCAGGTTAGTGCCAGCGAGTTAAAACGTCTGCAATTGGGGGTGTTAGTGATAGCCAGTCAAGGCGACCGACTGTTACCATCGGTAGCGGAGGCTAAACGCCTAATTCAGCAGTTACCCGCGGCAAAATTAACGATTCTGCCCCATAGTGGTCACGCTTGCCTGCTGGAAACCGATATTCATCTCAAAGACATTCTCCATCACCATGCTTGTCTCCCCCGAAGCCTACCCGCAAAAAGTCACTGAGGATGGTTCTTATACCTTTTTTTCGACCGAATTCGGCGAATGTTATCATTCTACCTCTGGGGCAAGGGAAGAAGCCGAGAAAAAATTTATCCTCTCTAGTCGTCTGACAGCAAAAGCAGACCAGAGCAATAATCTGAAAATTCTTGACATTTGTTACGGCTTAGGGTATAATACCGCCGCGGCCTTAGCGGCCATTTGGCAAGTTAGGGGGGATTGTCGGGTAGAATTATTAGCTTTGGAAAGCGATCGAGTGGTTCCCCTAGCAGCTATTAGAGAAAATCTCTTAAATAGTTGGAGTCAACCAATTCCCGAATATTTAAATGATTTTGCCCATAATCACCGGCTAGACCTGCCTAATCTCACCGCTAAACTGTTAATCGGGGATGCGCGACAGACGATAACCAAGGTGATTGACGCGGGTTTTCAAGCGGAGGCAATTTTTCTCGACCCCTTTTCCCCGGGTAAATGTCCGCAACTGTGGACGGTGGAGTTTTTAGCTTTAGTGGCGAAATGCCTGAGTCCGACGGGTTATTTAGTCACCTATTCCTGTGCTGCCTCGGTGCGAAGGGCTTTACAATTAGCAGGATTGCAGATTGGGGCCACCGATAGCGTCGGGCGGCGATCGCCAGGGACAATAGCCAGTTTTTTGTCCTTACCCCCATCTCTATCGGCACAGGAATGGGAACATCTGCAAACTAAAGCCGCTATTCCCTATCGAGACGCGACTTTAACCGACCCAGCCGAAGTGATTATACAACGTCGTCGCAGCGAACAGGCACTCTGTGACTTAGAACCGACTAGCCACTGGAAAAAACGTTGGCAAAGATCGGTTAGTTCGATCGCAATCTCGGAATGAGAATAGTGTAGTTAAATGCCTGAGAATTCGGGCTTTTGTTTAAGAAAAATTAAGCATCCTGCTGATCGGCTTGTTTTTTTTAGGCTGGATTAGATAGCATGGGTGTAAACAGGACGTTATCTGCACAAAAAAGGTTCCCCGATCAGATAGATTTTTTGATTAAACAAATTCAGCCTTAAGGCGATCAAGAGCAACCCTTCTTAACGATAAGTTTGCCGATCTAGTATATTTCTATTGTGTTTTTCGTGATCTAGTATTAGCCGGAGGACAGGAAAATGAGTAATAAGAACAACCCAAAATATGAAGAAATCAAAGGTAAACTGGAAAGGATTATCCCCTTGCCAGAACCGCAGCGAACTCTGGCTCTACATCGTATAGCAACGGAGCAGAAAGAAAGTTTTGACGAGATCCAAAAATATTTTAATCGGCGTATCGAGGAAAAGATTAATGAAAAATTAGACAGCATTAAAGATGAAAAAGATAATATTAAAAAGTTAAGGATTTTAAAAGAACTGTCAGAGTCTAATTTTTGGGGTTTTTCTTTAGATGAGTATAAGGACTTACTAAAACAAACCAAGATTTTATCGGAAGAAGAAATTAACAATAGAATAAAAGAAATTAAGCAAAAAGCGAAAGGGTCTATTCAAGAAGCCATCTACTTACAAAAGCTATCAGAAGATAGTGGCTTATCCCCAGAAGAATGCAAAAATTTATTAAATCAATCCCGATTTGATTGGACTGATTTTGAGCTTATCCTCAAAATAGCCTCAATTGTTACTGCTTTAGGGATTTTTGCCGGTGTAATCACCTATTGGTGGGAAACGGATAAACGACGAGCGCAAGAGAATAATGATGCTTGGACTGTTCTCCGTTCAGCGAAAGAAGATCCTGCTAGTAACGGAAGAATTGATGCCTTGGAGTCTCTCAGTAGTGGTTGTAAAATGCCAGAAAATATATTCACTTGGCTATTAACAAAAGTTGGGATGCAAGAGGATTGTGTCAGATTGGTGGGGGTAAATCTCAAATCAGCTAATCTACCCAGAGTTGATATGTCAAATAATGATCTATCCAAGGCACAATTACAGAATGCCAATCTTGACGGAGCAAACCTCAAGGATGCCGATCTAGAGGGGGCCGATTTAACTGGAGCGAGTCTCAGAAAAGCTGACCTAACGGGAGCCGATTTCAGAGGGGCAAATTTACAGGATGTTAACCTGTCCAATGCCATTTTAAATGGAGCAAAGATCACCAATGCTAATCTAGAGGGAGCTAATTTATCTAATGCAGATTTGAGAAATACTAATCTGCTGAACACTTCTTTAAAAGATGCACGTGTTGAAAATGCAATATATAACTTTAATACTCAACCTTTTAGTTGGTATCCATCAGAAGAAAAAAACTATTTAATCTGTGATCGTGAAAAAGACGAAAAAGATATTAAAAATGAATGTAAGTCTCTCCAATTAAACCAAGCAGATTTACCGGAAGTAGATCTGAGCAACACCTATTTACAAAAAGCGAAGCTAAGTCACGCTAATCTCAGAAATACCAAGTTAATTAATGCTGATTTGAGGGACGCTGATTTAACCTACGCAGATATCCGAGGGGCTGATTTTACCAGTGCTGTCTTGAAAGGTGTTAAGATCGATCATGCGATCTACGATGATCGTACTAAACTCGATAAAAGCATCTTTTTCAATCAGGCAAAGTTTTACAAAATTAGCTCTTTTAATCCCCTAAAAAGAGACTTGCAGCCAGCACAGAAGGACTTAAAAGATGCCGAGCTAATAGGGGCAGATCTCCGAAAAGCTGATTTAAGAGGAGTGGATTTAACAGGTGCAAATCTGGAGGGTGCTGATTTAAGAGGGGCGAATTTAGAGGGGGCTAAATTAGATAATGCTGAATTAAAGGGTGTTCTTTATGATATAGAAACGAAACTGGATGTTAAACGAGAAAAATTAATGGCTGCTAAAGCTTATTACATTGAAAATATAAGTCCCGACAATCCTGGAGATTTAGCGGGAATAGATTTATCCAATCGAGATTTGGAAAAAACTCCTTTAGGAAGAGTCAACCTTACTGGGGCCAAATTGGGGAAAGTCAACCTGATTAGTGCTGATTTGCAGGGAGCTAATTTAAGTTCTGCTACACTGCTAAAAGCTGATTTATCCCGTAGTAATCTTAGTCAGTCTTACCTGAACTTTGCCAACCTTGAACGTGCTAACTTAAGTGGTGCTGATCTAAAAAAAGCTTCCCTCATCGAAGCTAATCTTAAAAATGCTCGTTTAAAAAGCTATCTGGATGCTAAAACCAATCTACAGGATGCAGTTTTAATTAAGGCAATTTTAGAATTAGCAGATTTAAAAGACGCAGTGTTAATTAATGCTAACTTAATGATGGCAAATCTCAAAGAAGCTAACCTAAAACAAGCGGATTTAAGACAGGCTAACCTAGAACACGCCGACTTGAGTTATGCCGATCTTACGGAAGCCGATTTAAGCGGTGCTAACTTAGAAAATGCTGACTTAAGAGGAGCAAATTTAATTAAGGTTAAAGTTGATAGCAGAACTAATTTTAAGGGAGCATTAATTAATGAAGAAACCAAGTTAGATTTTGATAGAACCAACAGTAACTTTAATGAAGTTGCCAAAAAATATGAAGAACTTTTAAAAGTAGTTTATTTTATTACTCGACATCGCCAGTCTTCTTTACCTTTTGTATCTTCTTCAATTGTTAGACAGCCATGGGATGCAAAAATAGAAAACCTAAGTTGGTTTCCGACATCGAACAATTATAAAGGATTAATTGATTTACCAAAGAATCTTGAGAATTGTCAAGCAAAAATCAACTTAACCGACATCGACTTATCCGATCGAGATTTAACTAAAATCAACTTATCCTGTGTAGATTTAACCAAGATTAGTAAGAAAGAATTGAAAAATACTATTCTAGAAAAAGCTAATTTAATTGGAGTTAATTTAAGAGGTGTTAGTTTGGAGGGAGCGAAATTAGATAAAGCTATTTACGATCAGAGAACAATTAGCACGGTCGATCTAAAATATCAAAGCTTATTTAAGCGAGCTTATAAAATTGCACCCAAGTCAAATTTGTCTGAAGCTGACTTATCCGATCAGGTTTTAGATGGCTTATATTTACAAGATGCTATTTTAGAAAAGGCAGAATTGCCAAAAGCGCATTTAATAGGCACACAATTACAAGATGCTATTTTAAAAGATGCCAATTTAACCGGTGCAATTTTAAAAGATGCCGATTTAACCGGTGCAGATTTTACCGGTGCAAAGCTAAAAGAAGTGATCGGATTAACAGTCACACAACTTGAAACTGTTAAAAGTCTCAAAGACGCTCAATTTAGCCCTGAATTGTGTAAAGCTGTTCGAGAGGAACTCAAAGAAACTAAGGGTAAAATTGCCGATTGTCCCCAATGACCTAGTTAGGGTTTGCTCAATAAATCTAAAAACCTTGTTGGGTAAGACTTTTAGACTTTTTTCCCATCAAAAAGTGCCAGACATTGGGGTGATCGGGGGGGGAAAATTTAGGCACTTTTTCCCTGAAAATTAGGTAATTGACCCCCTGAAAATGGGTAAAACCCCACACCCTACACCCTACACCCCACACCCTGTCCCCAGGAAAAATTTTTTCAGCTAACCCTAACTAAAGACTTGATCGGGATTAATTTGACGGCACAAGCTTTTAATTCTGGTTGCAGGGAAATCGGACAAGCGGCCGGATGGGTGAGACTATTAGCCTCAGCATTTTCTGCCCATAAAGCCCCCCAGTGCATCGGCACAAAGACACAATTAGGAGCAATTGCTTTGGTAATTAAAGCGGGAAAACGGGCAAAACCGCGACGAGAACGCACCTCCACCCATTCCCCAGCTTCTATGTCCAATTTTGCCGCATCTTGGGGATGAATTTCCAGAAAAGGTGCGGGGTGCATTTTGACAATTTTCTCGATGCGGCCAGTGCGGGTTTGGGTGTGCCAGTGACCGTACAAACGCCCCACGGTCAACACTAGGGGATAATCATCGTCCGGGGGTTCCGCTAAACCTTTACTGTGGTAAGCGGCGAAAACAGCACGACCATCGGCAGTATTAAATTTACCATCGGTATAAAGGCGTTTTGCGGCTGTTTTTTCGCTTTTATCGTCATCTTTAACTAAATTACCCAGTAATTCCCCGGAATTAGCGGTTTTAGGAGCGGAAATTTCATCGATGGAATCGGGCCACGGTCGGGGAGTCTCGGCCAGGCGCTCATAATTAATCGCCGTCATATCACAAGGACGTTTATATGTCAAGCGGATAAACTCGGAATATACCTCGGCGGAATCCTGAAAATTAAATTGTGCCTGAAACCCCAAACGGCGACCAACTTCCGCGAAAATTTGCCAATCGGCCTGAGCTTGACCGACGGGAGAGCGAAAAGCTTTATTTAACGTCACCACGCGCTCAGAATTGGTCATTGTTCCCGTTTTTTCGCCCCATTGGGCCGCTGGCAGTAATAAATGGGCGTAGGCACTGGTTTCTGTGGGATAGTAGGCATCCTGATAGATAGTAAAAGGTGATTTCAACAGGGCGGCCTTGGTGCGTTCTAGATCAGGCATACTAACAGCTGGATTAGTGGCGGCAATCCAGAGAAGTTTGACATCTCCCCTCTCCAAACCGGTAATCATACTCCAAGCATCGCGACCGGGGACCGGAGAAATCCGACCGGCGGGTAAACCCCAAGCTTGTTCCACTTCGGCCCGGTGTTGGGGATTTTTGACGGAACGATAACCGGGCAGAAGATGGCAGAGGCCGCCGGCTTCCCTTCCTCCCATGGCGTTGGGTTGTCCCGTTAGGGAAAAAGGACCGGCCCCCGGTTTACCGATATTAGCCGTCATTAGGTGTAAATTGATTAAAGTGCGGGCTTTGGCCGTGCCTTCGCTGGATTGATTGATACCCATCGACCAGAGGGAAAGCACTCTTTTCGATTCGGCCCAGTAGCGGGCAGCCTGTTCTAAATCCTCGATGGGGATACCGCATTTAGGGGCGACTATTTCGGGGGGATAATGGCGGATAATTTCGGCGTATTTGCGGAAGTCCCGGGTGCATTTATCGATAAAATAGGTATCGATCGCCCCCCAATTCAGTAACAGGTGGGCAATACCGTTAAATAGGTCAATATCGGTCCCCGGGTTAATGGCTAGGTGGAGAGTAGCGGCCTCGGCAGTTTTGGTGCTGCGGGGATCAACGACGATTAATTTCGCTTGTTTGTTGCCTTTGAGATACTTGTGCAGACGGTTAAAGATGATGGGGTGACATTCGGCCGTATTTGTCCCCACCAGAAAGGCACAATCGGTTAATTCTAGGTCATCGTAACAGCAGGGGGGACCGTCAGACCCGAAACTGTCCAGATAAGCGGCCACGGCCGAAGACATACAGAGACGGGAATTAGCATCAAAGTTATTGACTCCCAGACAGCCCTTGACCAGTTTTTGGGCGATGTAGTAATCTTCGGTGTGAAATTGTCCCGAACCGTATAAACAGATACTTTCCTTTTCCCCCTGAGCGATTAGAGTTTGGATACGGTTAACGATGCGATCGAAGGCCTCTTCCCAAGTACAAGGACGAAATTGACCTTGCAGGGAATCGCGGATCATCGGGGTTTTGAGGCGATTTTTATCGATTGATTCCGCTACGGTGGCCCCCTTGACACAGACCATACCTTGACTGGAGGGGTGGGACTTGTCCCCGAAGACTTTCCATGCTTGTCCGGCCGACGCGGGGGGGGTGACTGTCAAACCACAACCTACTCCACAGTAAGGACATTGGGTTTTTGTCGATTCAGTCATAAGCAGTTGGTCTGATTAGTGGCGCTGTCTTTAGGCATACTTAAGATAGTCGGCAGATTTTATCGGCAAAATTGTAGTTATTAATACAATTTATTAGATGCCTTAGCCAAATTGCCATTTTCGTGATGCAAATCGCGCATTAAACCTGGCTGGCGTTGTCAGATCAGAATAGGAAAGATGGAATGCAATCCTTGCTATCAAAGTAATTTCAGTTCCGGTGCTGATTCGGAGCATCTTTCAATTTGACAACGCCGACAACGCCTATTGTAGGGCTAATTCATGAATTAGCCCTACAGCTATTACCTAGCTATATTCCACTGCTAAATCGAGCGACTCTTGTTCCCCACTTAAGCCCGCCCTAAGGCACTATTCGTTCATTAAACACTATAGGAAAGATGCCATGGCATCTTTCCTATCAAAGTAATTTCAGTTCCGGTGCTGATTCGGAGCATCTTTCAATTTGACAACGCCAACTGGCTAGATAAAAAGCATACACTTGTTCTCGTGTTGAAAAAGAATCGGGATAGGATAATAGTAGTCTCTAGGGTGGGGAAAAAGTTTTCAGCCAGTCATGACCTACGAACCTCTACATCATAAGTATCGTCCCCAAACCTTTGCCGATTTGGTGGGACAATCAGCGATCGCCACGACCTTGAGTAATGCCTTAATCAGTGAGCGAATCGCCCCTGCATACCTATTTACTGGACCCAGAGGCACGGGAAAAACCTCCTCGGCGCGAATTTTAGCCAAATCCCTCAACTGTCTGTCTAGTGACCATCCGACACCGATTCCCTGCGGTAAGTGTTCCGTCTGTCAAGCGATCGCCAATGGTTCCGCTTTAGACGTGATCGAAATTGATGCCGCTAGTAATACCGGTGTAGATAACATTCGGGAAATTATCGAGCGATCGCAATTTGCCCCCGTCCAATGTCGTTATAAAGTCTATGTCATCGATGAGTGCCTGACTGGGGATAGCCTTGTTTTCACCGAAACGGGATTAATCCCCATTAATCATCCTGAGATTCTCGGAAAACGAGTTCTCAGTTACAACGAGAGCAGCGGAGAGTGGGAATATAAAAAAGTCCTGCGATGGCTAAACCGAGGCGTAAAAGCAACTTTAACCATTCAAACCAGAAATCGGACGATTAATTGCACTGGTAATCATTTGATTAGAACAGAAAAAGCATGGATACAAGCAAAAAATCTCAAAATCGGCGATCAGATCTTATCCCCTGTCAATGTGGCTGCGGGCAACTCATCTCTAAGTATGGAAGGGATGGACATAACCGACGTTTCGTTTCAGGGCATCAAAACTACGGCAATAGTAACGGAACAAGAGTCTATGACTTGGCCTCTATTTTGCAACAGGCTGAATCCATCAAGCCCTTTTGTCAGTGTGGCTGTGGGGAAAAACTGGAAATTCCCTTGTTTCTCCAACAAAAAGGCAGAGGGATCAAAAGTATTGAATCCTATTGGCAAAGACATCCTTACAAACAAGGACACGGTTTATGGGAAAAGCGAACCAAAAAATTACTGTTCCATCGAGAATCTTTGTCCTCAAACAGCCTCGGACTTATATACGGGACTTTACTCGGAGATGGAACTATCGATTACCCCAACCAAAACAGTCGATGGCCGAGAATACGCTGGAATCATGGCAGTAAACAACAAGAATGGCTTGAATACAAAGCCAGTCGTCTTCCAGAGTTACAAATTCAGTCACAAATCGTTGCCAACGGTGGATATGGAGAACTTTCAATCTATGCCCGCAGCGTTTGTCATCCCAGCCTTGGAGAAGTTTTCCAGATGGTCAGACCTCAAGGAGAACGAAAATTTGTTTCCCTCAATTGGCTGGAAAACATCACGCCCGAAGGACTGGCTTGGTGGTATATGGATGACGGATCACTCAGTATCACCCCTCACGGAAGCCGTTTTATCCAATTACACACGGAAGGATATTCCCCCCCCGAAAATCAACTTATTGCCGATTGGCTCACTCAAAGAGGTTACGCTACAAAAAGCCTATCCTATACTCGACACAGTACGGGGAAGATCTATCATTACCTCAAAATGGGAGCATCGGCCACAGCCCGATGGATTGCCGATTTACAACCCTATGCAATCCCCTCAATGGCTTACAAATTTCGAGGAAGTGATAGGGATTCAAGAAGGTGACACAGAAAGCGTCTATGACCTAGAAGTGGAGGACAATCATAATTTTGTTGCCAATGGGTTATTAGTTCATAACTGCCATATGCTCAGTACGGCGGCCTTTAATGCTTTGCTGAAAACTCTGGAAGAACCGCCGGATCGAGTGATTTTTGTGCTTGCTACCACCGATCCTCAGCGTGTCTTGCCTACCATCATCTCCCGTTGTCAACGCTTTGATTATCGCCGTATTGCTCTCGATGCGATGGTGGCACACCTGCAAAAAATCGCCCAAATAGAAGCGATCGATATTAACCTAGAAGCATTAACCCTTGTGGCTCAGATCGCTAACGGTGGTTTACGGGATGCGGAAAGTCTCCTCGATCAATTAAGTTTACTCGCAGGAACGATTACGGCCGAGCGAGTCTGGGATTTGGTCGGTGCAGTACCCGAAAGAGACCTCTTAACCCTACTTAAAGTCATTCATGGCAATATTCCCGATCAAGTTATCGAACAATGTCGCCATCTGATGAATCGCGGTAAGGAACCTTTAATCGTCTTGCAAAATCTAGCAGGATTCTATTTAAACCTACTTTTAGCCAAAACCGCCCCTAATCGTCCAGAAATGGTGGCTGTCACTGCTCCCACTTGGCAGGATTTGTGTAAGGAAGCGCGTACTTGGTCTTTAGAGGAAATTCTCCGCGGTCAACAACTTCTTAAAGACAGCGAAACACAACTAAAAAACACCACTCAACCCCGTCTCTGGTTAGAAGTCACTCTATTAGGACTGTTACCGCAAGCACAGGTGATTCCTCTAGTTGCCACGGTAGCGCCTTCCCGTCCCCAAACCAGCGTCGAGAGGCCCCCTGAAGTGATCACAGCGCCGGCGCCAGTTAATGAACCGATAAAACCGCCAGTTATCACCCCGACAACTAGGGTCGAAGTGCCGAAAACTGAGGTTAAAACTGTTGCCAGTGATGACAATCATGAACAAATTTGGCAGCGGGTTTTAGAAGTAATGGAACCCCCCACTACTCGCACTCTCCTACGTCAGCACGGCAGTCTTTTTAATATGGAAGAATCGAGTGCTTATTTAAGCATATCTTCGGAACAATTATTAAAAATGGCCCGGCTACGATTGACTAATATTGAGTCAGCTTTCGAGGCAGTTTTTCAGCGCCGGATTAAAGTTCATTTACAGGTAGGTTCCGCCACTGCTGCCATGGCTGCAGAAGTTTCCCCATCCCCGGCGGCCAGGATACAACCACCACCAGAAAACGCACCAACCCCACCAATAACTCCCGAAAATAAAGTTATGACTGTGGTGGATATTCCCCCGGTCAAAGAAGCAATTATCGAGAAAAAAGAAGCAAAGATCACCGCATCGGGAACCCCAAAAACTCCTAGCACAGAACTGCCCCAAAAAATCTTAAATTTTGATTCATCTTTAGAGACATTAGATCAAGATGTAGATATTAGTGAAATTTTGGCGGCCGCTCAAAAGTTAGCGAAATCTTTTGATGGTGAAGTGGTCAATATGGGTTATTCACTGCCAGAAAATTCGGACGCAGAAACTAAAGTTAATAAGTCTCTGGAAAATATGACTATCGTGCGCGGGAGACCTGATGTTAACGAAATTTTAGAGAGTTTGGAGGAGGACGAAGATCTTCCTTTTTAAAGCTATCCCAACGGCTTGTGCTAAACTAACAGGATATGCCACGTCTCAGGATTGGCTATTCTTGCTCAAATTCTAGCTACTAGACCTATGACACCCGAAACTAAGGCCAGAATCGATCAATTAGTCCAGAATAACAAAGTTCTTGTGTTCATGAAGGGCAATAAATTAATGCCTCAGTGTGGTTTCTCGAATAACGTCATACAAATTCTCAATATTCTGGGGGTTTCCTACGAAACTGTCGATATTCTCCAAGATCAGGAGTTAAGACAAGGAGTTAAGGAGTATTCCAATTGGCCGACTATTCCCCAAGTCTATATCAACGGTCAGTTTATTGGTGGTTCCGACATTATGATCGAACTCTATCAAAATGGGGAACTACAACAAATAGTCGAGGTAGCCTTAGCTTCCTAAAAATTTTCTAGGTTAGGTTAGCTATCCTAACCTAGTTTAAACCTACCAAACAGTAATCAGTGATCAGTGATCAGTAATCAGTGAAAAGACGGCAATTTTCTACTTAGGGTTTGCGGCAAAAAGTACGGGCGAAGCATTCGGGCAATAACCTATCGGTGAAACCGTAGATTTTCTATCCGAATGCTTCGCCCCTACAGGACGCGGAGTGATAACTGCTAACTGATAACAAATCCGTTTTTAATAGTGTGATTAACTCTCAAGTTATGAATTGTTTCTCCCTTCTCCCCACACCCTACACCCTACACCCCACTCTCCTATACCTTTTAAACAGGATTTAGTATCACTCCCCTTTAAAACTGTCCCTTGAATTCCTCTCTATCTTTTGCTATCAGGACACTTTGTTGGGGGATACCGATGTGAATTCCCTTCTCCTCAAAAGCAATCTTGAGACGACGACGATACTCTCTTTCTATATCCCATTGTCGTAATCTTTTGACGACAATTCTGAGCATAATTTCCATTCCCGTGTGAGAAACCCGACTAACACCAGCAACCTGCACGGGATTGATGATATCTTCTTGCCATTGTGGATCTGCAGCCATATTTTCAGCGATGGCTGCCATTAAAGCGATCGCCACATCTGGCTCGGTCTGATAGGCGACTTCGATGGTAAAATCGACCCGCGCCCAATCTTTACTGAGGTTGTGTGCGATAATAATTTGGTTATGGGCAATAGTGATTAAACGTCCATCGGCGGCCCGCAATTGAGTCGCTCGCAAACTCATATTTTCCACCAAACCAATAAACTCCTGAAACTGGATTATATCACCGACAGTGTACTGATCTTCAAAGACAATCAGAAAACCGTTCATCCAATCTTTTAAAAGATCCTGAAAGGCAAAGGTGAGCAATGCTCCCACTAAACCGGCTCCCGTGAGTAAAAAGGCGAAAGAAAGGCCTATCCAACTCAAAAAAATCAAAATTCCTAGAAAAATAGCGATAAATGTGATAATTTCTCGCCAAACTTCTAATAAAGTTGGAGCGCGCAGAATCCTCCTTTCCAAATTTTCGGAAAAAACCGCTCCTTCCTCTACCCACTCCCGTAGCCGAGAATTAACGTAGAGATTAATCATATTGCTCACTGATGTCAGCAGCAACCAGATAATAAAAATCCGTAAAGGAATACGAATTACCCCGCGTCCTTCTAGCCTAGTTTCAGGAAATACATACAAAATCGCCGCTATTCCGCCAAACCAAAGCAGTATCAGTCCAATAAGAGCCAGTCTTTT
This sequence comes from Microcystis sp. M090S1, assembly GCF_020246295.1. Lineage (NCBI taxonomy): Bacteria > Bacillati > Cyanobacteriota > Cyanophyceae > Chroococcales > Microcystaceae > Microcystis > Microcystis sp. M090S1. Next base: position 18,987 of record NZ_JADBTF010000479.1, read on the forward strand.
CCAGAGAATATTTAACGTCAGTTGTCGCTGAATATCAGCCTGTTGACGGAAATTAGAGGAATCTTCTAGAGAGGCTAAAATCGGTTCTTGGGAGCGATCTTTTCTGGGAGGGGAATTTCTGGGTAAATTCTGATCGGATTGACTTTTAGCTTGTTTTTTGAGGAGATTGAAGCGATTTCTTAAACGTTTCTGCCACCAAATTGATACCCAGCTTAAGAAAATTAGCCCCAAAATAATTATAGTGGCAGTCATTACCTGTTGCCGGCGAGGGGCGGGCTGACGTTCTTGCCAAGCTTGGATCAAAGCTGTTTGGATGATTTTAAGCCATCTGTCCGCTAAATCGGCAACAGAAGAAGAATCGATCAGGGCATCAACTTCTGTTACTGTCAGAATTACCTGTTGCGGTAAATTCTGGTTATCCTTGGCCACAATCACGGTTAAATTATTGAGAGTCGCCGTACTTACTTGCAGGGTTGTCGGATCGAAACCCCGATTGATAATATTATTTAAGCCCCTTTCAATGCGTCTAGCCCGTCTTTGTACTGGGGAGAGTTCCTGGGCCGCTTCCACCCTAGAAGCGGTAAAATCTTGGGAGGCAATCTGAAATAAGGCAAATCCATCTAAATACACAGAGACATATTCTATATCCCCGGCTACAAAAATCCTTGTCCCCGTGGGAGATGCAAATGGAACCAGAAAATTTTGGCCTAGGGATGGCAGGGTATTAAGAACAAATATACTAACCAAGAGGCAACCCGCCAATCCTTGAATGACCAGATTGAAAATTTTTCTCCGTTGCCGTCGTCCCATTGCCCAAGTTTCCTTTTTGATTAACAATGATCTTTACCCGCTTTCTCAGCTTATAGCAGTTATCTTAATGGTGAGATAGGAAGTTTTCGTTTTGGGGAGTCGGTTATCAGCTTTTTAGCTATCAGCCGTCAGCTTTTATTTATTCTCCCTTCTCTCTTCTCCCTTCTCCCTTCTACCCTCTCCCCAACCCCAACCCCTCACTGATAACTGATAACTGATTACTGATAACTGAAATCCCCAACACCCTACTTAACTTCTCATGTCCAATATTTCCCCAGAGTGGCGCGAGGAAATAACCTCTTTACCCCCTTGGTTACGGCGTTCGCTCGGCAAATCTAGCGAAATTTCCACGGTTCAGCGCATTATCAAACAAAGGAACATTCATACTATCTGCGAGGAGGGTCGCTGTCCCAATCGCGGCGAATGTTATGCCCAAGGTACGGCGACTTTTTTGTTGATGGGTCCCACCTGTACCCGGTCCTGTGCTTTTTGTCAAGTGGATAAGGGTCATGCACCCATGCCTCTCGATGTCGAGGAACCGCAAAAAGTGGCGGAAGCGGTGCAATTGTTAAATTTAAGTTACGTTGTCTTGACTTCTGTAGCCAGAGATGATATGGAAGACGGCGGAGCCAGTTGGTTCGTGCGGACGATGACAGCCATTCGCGAACTCAATCCCCACACTTTAATTGAAGTGTTAACCCCGGATTTTGCTGGAGGTAAGGGAAGTCAACAGGAACGGGTGGCGACGGTGGTAGGGGCAAAACCTGCCTGTTACAATCACAATATCGAGACGGTGCGCCGTTTGCAAGGACCGGTTAGACGCGGGGCTAAATACGATCGCTCTTTGGCGGTTTTGCGTTATGTTAAGGAAATCGATCGGTCAATTCCGACGAAATCTGGCTTAATGGTCGGTCACGGTGAGACAAAAGAGGAAATTATCGAGACTTTGGCAGATTTACGGGCGATCAACTGCGATCGAGTTACTATTGGTCAATATATGCGTCCTTCTCTGGAACATTTGCTCGTACAGAAATATTGGACTCCCGCAGAATTTAGCGAGTTTGGAGAAATTGCCCAAAAAATGGGGTTTTCTCAGGTTAGATCCGGCCCCCTAGTCCGCAGTTCCTATCATGCGGGAGAGTAAATCAGTGATCAGTTATCAGTTATCAGTTATCAGTTATCAGATGTAAGTTTTAAGTTAATTTTTGTAAATCTACCAAGTTGGGATTTTTACGGGGAAACTCTCGGCTAAAATTGGGCGTTACTTTCGATTTTATGACTCAATCCAAGC
>NZ_JADBTF010000048.1:0-6564 GCF_020246295.1 Microcystis sp. M090S1
CGATAGACGCTTGAAAATTTCGGGAGCGCAATGGAATGAAAGGAATGTACCTCAAGTTCTCAAACTTCGTTGTGCGTACCTGAACGGAACACTTTGAACGAGGCTTGGTACGTTTGTTCTGACAAAATTGACTTGCTCCCAGCGTAAACTATACGGGCGTTGGGTTTCATGCTTCAACCCAACCTACGTTCATCTTATATTTAATTCCACCCACCTACTTAACTGATCACTGATAACTGATCACTGATAACTGACTCCTAACCCTACTTAATTTAACTTCAGATCAAGAGCGATCGGACATTCCACTTTCGTTCCCCCTAAACCGCAGTAACCGCCGGGGTTTTTCGCTAAATACTGCTGATGATAAACTTCAGCATAATAAAATTCAGGTGCGTCGAGAATTTCCGTGGTAATCTGACCGTAGTTCGCTTTATTGAGAGCTTCTTGGTAGATCGATCGGGATTTTTCCGCTAATTGCTTTTGCTGGGGACTATAGGTATAGATACCCGATCGATACTGAGTTCCCGTATCATTACCCTGACGCATTCCTTGGGTGGGATTATGACTTTCCCAGAAAACCTTTAACAGTTGTTCGTAGGAAATCACGCTGGGATCATAGACCACTAAGACCACTTCATTATGCCCAGTCATGCCGGTACACACTTCCTGATAGGTGGGATTAGGGGTGATACCAGCCGCATAACCTACGGCCGTGGTGTAAACTCCTTCTAATTGCCAAAATTTCCGCTCTGCTCCCCAAAAACAGCCTAAACCAAATATTGCGGTTTCCATACCGGTGGGAAAGGGGGGCTGCAAAGGATGACCGTTAACGTAGTGGCCGCTAGGTACGGGCATTTTTTCCGATCGCCCGGGTAGTGCTTCCCTTGCTGTGGGCAAAGTTAATTTTTTTCCGAATCCGAATAACACCATAATAAGAATTTGTCCAGAAAGTTTTACCTTACTTTACATTGTCGCTTAATTTTGGCGATTTCAGTGATCGGTGATCAGAACTGAGGCTGCAGCTCAATTTTTGTCAATCTACTGAGTTGGGATTTTGAAAGGGAAACTCTCGGCTAAAACTGGGCGTTATTTCCGATTTTATCACTCAATCCCAACCCCGGAGCGCATTAGTTTTTCGGTGGGATGCTTACAGGCAGTTGTTCATACACTTGTACCAGTTGAGGCGTTGCTGAATCAAGGTATGAATGCAAACTGTGCATCAGATGCAAAAGTTAGTTTGGCTCTAGGTTTTAAAAATACCAGAAAAGAAGATTCATATCTCAAATCAGCAACGCCTTTTTTTAACAACTCATAATGAAAGTTTAATTCGACAGGTTTCTTTACATCAATTATTTCATCTGGAAAATAGACCTCAATATAATTATAATGCTTTATCTCGACAAGAACTTCCCGTAGAGCCACGCTTTAAAGGAATTTATCCCTCTGCGCTAAATCCTATTATTAGTTCTTTAGGGAATAGTAATGGTTTAGATTTTATTAATGCCGTTGAAGCGGATAAAATCATTTTTGTCGAAGGTCAGGATGATGCAAAAGCAATTTATACGTTATTACAAAAGAATACTATTGGTATAAATACAAAAAAATATTCTTTCTGGGTGATGGGTGGAGTCTCTCAAATTTTTAAGGATTTACCTAGTTATAAAAAGATTTTTCAGTTAATTAAAAATCAGCAGAATTTATGGCAAAAATCTGTGTTAATTTTTGATAGAGATTTCTTAAATGACGACCATAAAAATCTAATTATAAATAATTTAAATAATCGGTTTAATTTGCCAACTTATATCCCAAGTGCATATACGTTTGAATCTATTTTATTTACAGATTTTGATAAATTAGGTAGGTTACTTTTTCTGTGGTTAAGTCACCAGCAAAATTCGATTTCAGTGGATGCCGTAAGTCTTGCTCAAGGTCTTAAACAAGCCTATCTGAACTATATGAATCCCAAATTACAGCAATTACTCAATGATAATGAGGCATTTGAACAAATCATCTATCAATGCCGCTCTATTCGGGATAAGCTTAAGAGTGATGATATGTTGGGTACAAATGATAGGTCAATTCCAGAAAATGATGTTCAATTATCAACTGCTTATCGCAACTATTTCAATCAAATTTTGAATACACGGGATTTTTACAAGTATGCCAAAAAAGATGACGTTCAAGCAATTATCAATCAGGTGATCAGCCCTCATAATATAGCGTTTAATATTGAGCAGGATTTTATTGCTTTATTAGAATGCGTTGATCGCTCAACTTGGTTTGAGGAGTGGGATTTTTTAACGAGATTGTAGAATTTTAACCATGATGACCTACCCTAAACGACTGATCGAAGTTGACCTACCCATTAAGGGAATTTCTGCCCATGCGCGGCGGTAAAAATCGATTCGTCATGGGCATATTTCTACACTTCATAGCGCAGCTTGACGGTGGGAGTATGTCAATGAATTTGCCAAGCAAACTGATTACTGATTACTGTTCACTGAAAAAGAGCCGCCGCTGCCTTCGTTAAAATTAACCAAAGTGAGGCATAAGAGTCAAAACTCCCAAGTCTAAATCTTTACTATTGATCGATTTTGCCTCATAGAGAGCTAACATATCGTTTAATTGGGGATTACCGCAGGAGGAACCCGTTACGCCCATGGCAATAATCAAACCACAATAACCCTCGGTATTTTTGATGCGTTTTTGCCAATTGCGACGCGCGTTACGGTGGTCGGGATCATCTTGCTCGAATTCCCCAAATAGATAGAGATCACCGTTAGCCATTTTCAGAATCCCCAGATCATAACGGGTATCTTCGAGGGGATCTTCGCCGGGGTTAAAACCAATAGCCGCCAAACCGCCAGCTTGTTCGATTTTTTCGATAATTTCCTTGGCTTTCGGTCGGGAGGTCTGGATCATGACCACGGGGAAACCCTCTCCTTTTGTCGGTACGGATTGGGGTTGATAATGGATTTTTGGACGACTGCGAATTTTATCTAATAATTGCCAGGGAACCATTCCCAGACTGAGATGTGCATTATCAGGAACTAAATCCTCCTTGAGTACGGATTCTTCCTCATCATCCTCATCATCCTCATCCTCGTCGTCGTCCTCCTCCTCCAGGAGTTGCATAAATTCCGCACATAGATCGGGCATCGTGGCCACCGTCACCGCCACGGTTTCCCCTTTTGCTTGTTCGGGATCGAGGGGAATGCGAAAACGACGCTGTAATTCTCCGATCGGTTCTTCGGATAAAGCGGATTGATTGCCTTTAAAAAAGCGCAACAGAGCCATTAAAGCTAAATATACCGTGATTGCTTCTTCTTCATCTAAATAGGGGCGAATACCTTCGTAGGGATGCACGCTGCCGAAAACTGGATGGATTTGGGAGGGGGCAGCCGAGGCTAGATCGTAGTCATCCTCATCATCGTCCTCATCATCATCAGCCAATTCGTAGCTTAAAAACCAACAATCTTGGGAAAGAAAGGCTTTTTCTAATCTTTCCATCGATTTTTCTTCTAAAGCGGACTGCCGGAATTGTTTGAGGGATTCTAGGGAACGATAGAGAATGATTCCGTATTCCCGACCGAGCATTCCCATGACACAGGCGTAAAGATTCGGGAAATCGGGGCGATCGAGCTTAATTTGCAAAATATCGTAATCAGCTAAACAGGACCAGGGTTCAGCTTTCCAAATTTCGTGAGCGGTTTTCACTAAAGCGGACTGCCAAGTGGGAGGAATTGCCGGGGGGCGGTTATTTTGGAATTCGTCGAATCCACGAAAGAGATCATCGATCAGGGGCAAACTGGGGACATAATCGATGGTGATATCGAGATCTTGCAGTACCCCGCGCAGAAAAAACTGTGTTTCTCGATCGCGGACGATAATTTTTTTCGGTCTGGCTGGCCGGGCGGGACTTTGCGGTGTTTCGATGGCGCGGATTAAGGTTCTCACCATGGCCTCTGGCCCGGTTTCAGGGGAAACTACTTCCATAGCGCGTACACAGCCCTCGCTACCATCCACCCAGATCACGCACTCGCCGCCGCTTTCTTGATTTGGTTCTAAGGTGGCCCGGGGCATTCTCTCGGATAAGGATAAAGCACGACGATCTCCTTCCCAAACACTGGGAATTTGTGGAATTTTTTTGAGGCGGCTTTGGGTTGTCCGGGGCAGAAGATTCATCGGGAAATTTAGGGGTAGCTGTTTTAGGATTTTAACCTTTTCTTTTCAAGGATTCCATAGAATTATTCTATCGATTTAGTCCATAACTTGATAAATAAACCGGAAACCTGACCAAGTTCCTAGATCAAAGGCGTATTCATCAATTACACTGCCAGAACTATCCATTTTTAGACCTAAGTCTAATTTTAGATCGCTCCAGAAAGCTCTGGCTATTTCTAGGGGGTTAGTCAGGGTGAGCAGTTGGGTGGCTTCTCCCTTGAGGCTTTGAGTGGCATTGAGAAGGGTCAAGGTTTTCGGGAAAGGATGGCGACTGAGGATCAGTAGATTTTCTCTGATGCCCTTGGGTTGACTAATTTTCCAATGCCCTTGGCGGTCATTGGGGATGGGGGCCTTGGTTTTAGCCGCCACGACAAAGGGGGCCAATGGGCTGGAATTGCTGAAATTATCGGGGGTTTCTGAACAGGAACAGTATAAAAGCGGTTGGCGATCGCTGTTGAGGACAATTATCAGTCCGTAGAGGGGTTGTTCTTCTTGATTCTCAATTTGATAGCGAATTTCCGTACCGACGGGCAGAATTAAGTCGTTTTTAGCGGTATTAGTCCCCCTGCTACCCGCAATTTTTTGGGTTGGCACTGTGGAGATATAGGTTTGATCGAGGCTTTCGAGGGTGACAATGACGGCTAAACCGGAGGATTCTTGATTGATCAACAAGTGCCACAATTTGCAGGCCAGCAGGGTTTCTAGTTGCGATTGCAGTCGTTTGATTCCCGATTTAATTGCTTCGTTGCCCGCCCCTAAACTACCGATAATTAGGGAGCCATTGGGAGATAATAACTGATAATTGCCAGTTTCTTCGCTACCAACTCGACTTAAGAGACAATCTACCGTTTGTTCGCCAATGTTAACCACGGCGGCCACATCGGGCAAACTGGCAAAGGTACTGGTGGCATCTACCCGTTCAATCCGGGTTAAGTTATGATCCAAACCGACGATTAAGCCGATTTGACTCGGAAAAACCCGCAATTTTTCCTCTAGAATCTGTCCTATTTCTAGGGAGGCGGTTGCCGATAATAACTGGGCTTTGGCTTTTAAACCCTGACGGGAGAGAATTTGTAGGCTGATTTCCTCCCCGGTCGCCTCAATAAAGCTCAAACAGGAGTTAATTCCGTAATTTTCCAGGATTTCTAAGGGGAGGCCGACCAGATTGACTTCTAGGGTGCGCTCGTCAATAAGATTTGTAACAATTGCCGCCCCAACCCTTGACTTTTCTGACGTTGTATGATAAATAGACACAGAATTATTTTGATTATTGGTCAGGATTGCCGGTTGCTGTTGTTGACTGCTGTGACTAGCGACGAGATTACGGAGATGGGGAAAAGCGATCGCAATTGTCGGACTGGGGGAAACTTGCCAGAGATACTGAGTGAGATCATAGGTGAATAAGCCAGCATTGGGGCTATTACCGCTCAATTCCAGGGCGATTTGCTCTGGTTTAGCGGCAGCGAGAATAACGCCGTTACTAGGCTTATTTTTGAGGTTAAAACGGGTTTTAATATCGGCAGCGAAAGTTAATTCGGCGGGGTTAGGATCAGTAATGGTTCTAGAATAGGAACGAACGCGAAGATTACCGAGATAGGGCTGAGGTTGGGGGAGATGACTACTATCAAAAATCAAGCTAAACTTATCCGTAGCTAGACAGCGAGCCATCAGCAGGATATTTTCCTTAAGTAAAGCATTTTCTGCCCCATCCGCAGCAATAAAAACCTCTTTTCGGGCCCCAACACTGCCATAACCGCTAAAGTGAAAAATTACCACATCCCCCAACCTGGCTTGGGCGATCAGGTGTTCTAAAAAAGCCGATTTGATCGCTTCTCCACTGGCTTGTTGTCCCGTTAAAGTTACTATATCAGCATCCTGAAAGCCAAAACGATAACGGAGAAGGTCTTTTTGTAACTCCACATCGGTAAGACAACCGGGCAGCGGCGGAATATTCGCCCCATACTGGTCAATACCGACTAAAAGAGCCAATTTTCGGGGATTAGGGGCGGCGAGAGCAGCCAAATGACGGTTAACTGTCCCTTGACTAATCGCCAAAGTCAGCAACCCCCAACCTGTCTGCTGGATCAATTCTCGCCTAGTTATGTTCATCGAAAATTTTGGGTGGGAAACCCCGCCGTAGAACGGCGGCTTTACGTTAGAATTAAAAAGACCGTCTCGAAAACCAAGTGGGCGGACAGCACCTTGAAAACTCGGCTTAGGGAGTTCCGTTCAGAAAAGCTTGTCCGGGTAAAAAGTCGCGCGCAACAAGTACAAGAAGCGTTTAGTCAGAACCGTACCGTGGGACACACGGAATCGGGCTTCTGAAATGGAGCGAAAGTC
>NZ_JADBTF010000480.1:0-2984 GCF_020246295.1 Microcystis sp. M090S1
TCTTTTATTCAGGAGTTTGAGGCTTTCACATAACAGTACTTGTCTTTGTATTGAAAAATGTGTCCGTCAGTCAGGACTTTGCAGATTTTGATGAATTACAAGTTCTTCCTTTTATTGCAAAAGTGAGAGATTTTTTAAATATAATTTCAGACCTGCTTCCTACTGATTAAATGACAAAAGTATTGTATGGCAATACATTAAGTAAAGAGCATCTCAATACACAAATGATTCGTAATAATTTACAAATGATGCGACAGTCACATCCATCGTCTTAACTGTGATTGATGGGATTATGGGATGGACTATAACTGATCATTGATGAAGACTTGCTGAATACAACACAATCATAGTATTCATTCAATCATTCAAATCATAGTTTAGACTTATTATGGAATTACCGTTGGTGCTTCTCATCCATGCCTCTTAGATTACCGGATTTCGTCCCCCCCGAACGGTTACAATTTATCAGAGTTTTCTCCTTGTTTGTCGCCGGTGATACCGTTGATGAACTAGGCGATAGCTAACAAAATAGGTTATAGTAGCAAATACCGTCGCTGATAGTAAGCAACCAAAAAACAGGGTCAAAAGAAATTGGCCGCCAGAACTAGCTAACTTTTCGGTGAAGCTTTGATTAGTTTGAAAAATGTCGCCCACATTTGATCGCCCGCTTTGACCAAGAATAAACTCTCCTAATTTATAGTTAAACAGGAAAATTGGCAGATCGGTCAAGGGATTGCTGATATAAGTACCGGCAGCAGCCGCGATCTTGTTGGCACGAAATAGGGTGGCTAAAAAAATCGCAATAATGATCTGTAATCCCATCCAAGGAAAGGCCCCAGAAAACACCCCCACCGCTAACCCGCGAGCGATTTCGATCGGATGTCCCTGCAATCGCACCAAGCGAATCCACCAGTAGCGACAGGAGCGCGTCAGACTATTAACTAGGTTATTCCCTTTATTTTTCGCTTTTAATGACCGTGAGCGCATATTTTCGGGCATAAATGCTGACAAAATTGATACCGACTTCAATTTTAGCAAGGAGTGATTAAGAGATGTTAAACACAGGGGATACGATCGCCGCCATCGCTACGGCGATCGTTCCGCAACAGGGTAGCATCGGTATTGTCCGTTTATCCGGTAGTCAGGCAGTGGCGATCGCTCGTCGGCTTTTTCATACCCGCAATCGTCAAAAATGGCAAAGTCATCGTCTTCTCTACGGTTATATCCGGCATCCCCAAAGTCAAGCAATTATCGATGAAGCTTTACTGTTGCTCATGTTGGCTCCCCGCTCTTTCACTCGCGAGGATGTGGTGGAATTTCACTGTCATGGTGGCATTATGCCCGTACAACAGGTGTTACAGTTATGTCTAGAAAATGGGGCGCGTTTGGCACAAGCGGGGGAATTTAGCCTGCGTGCCTTTCTTAACGGCAGAATTGACCTAACTCAAGCAGAAAGCGTCGTCGATCTCGTTGGGGCGCGTTCTCCCCAAGCGGCACAATTTGCCCTCGCTGGTTTACAGGGGAAACTCGCTCAACCGATCCGCCATTTGCGCGCCACCTGTCTCGATATTTTGGCCGAAATAGAGGCCCGTATTGACTTTGAAGAGGATTTACCGCCCTTGGATTGCGAGGCGATTCTCCATAGCATAGAACAGGTTTTTTGTCAAGTAAATTTAATTTTGGCCACCGCCGAGCGCGGGGAATTGCTGCGTAGTGGTCTGAAAGTGGCGATCGTGGGACGGCCGAATGTGGGTAAATCCAGTTTGTTAAATGCTTGGAGTCGGAGCGATCGAGCGATTGTCACCGATTTACCTGGCACTACCCGCGATATTGTCGAATCTCAGCTAGTTGTGGCGGGAATCCCCGTACAAGTCCTCGATACGGCAGGAATTCGCTCGGCCAGCGATCAAGTCGAACAAATTGGGGTGGAACGTTCCCGTCAAACAGCCCAGTCTGCTGATTTAGTTCTCTTAACCGTCTCCGCAGAGTCCGGATGGACCTGGGAAGATGAGGAAATTTATCGCTCTGTCAGCGATCGCCGATTAATTTTAGTGATTAATAAAATTGATTTGGCTAATCCAGAAACAGTAATTTATCCAGCAGAAATTAAGCGAGTTGTCAAGCTGTCGGCCGCCCAAAATCAGGGTATTGAAGACTTAGAAAAAAGTCTTATTAATGCTGTCCAAAATCAAGAACTACAGGCGGCTAATTTGGATTTAGCCATTAATCAACGACAAGCAGCCGCTTTAACTAGGGCGAAAATTGCTTTGCAACAGGTCAAAAAAACAATTGACCAAGATTTACCTTTTGATTTTTGGTCGATCGATCTGCGTACTGCCATTCAATCCTTAGGAGAAATTACCGGCGAAGAAGTGACTGAATCGGTACTCGATCGCATTTTTAGCCGTTTTTGTATTGGTAAATAAGCAATGAGGAAATCCAGTCAAACAGAAACAAGGTTTTATCCTTTTGGGTTCGGTTAACTGTAGTCTTGTTGAGGATTAGAGAGATCAGATATTACTGGAAAAAAATACTTTCCACCCAGCCGTAATAATGGCACTTCCCAAAAGGATAATCAATGTCCAGACCTGATTTTTTTGGGTTCCCTCTACCGATCTGAGCCGATTGTCGATGCCTTCAATTTTCCCGTCTAACACTTTAATATCCCCTTTGAGATCGGCTATTCCTATTTCTACTTTTGTCAAGCGCTCATCAATCTTATCGAATTTTTGACTAACTTCCTTGATACTGTCTTTAATTTCTTTAAGGACGACATCAAGGGAATAAGTGACAGTTTCGTTAGACATTGGCTAAACTCCTATACTGCATCTGGTTGGATATAATTTTATCTTAGTCTAGGCTTTAAGAAAATTTTCTTTCAGGAGCGATTAACTGTAGTCTTGTTGAGAATTAGAGAACTCAGATATTACTGGAAAAAAATACTTTCCAAGCAGCCGTAATAATGGCACTTCCCAAAAGGATAA
>NZ_JADBTF010000481.1:0-10163 GCF_020246295.1 Microcystis sp. M090S1
AAGAAGAACTGGAAAAAGTAGTCAATCAGCTTTTAAATGAAGGGGGATTGATTATTAAATGGAGTAGAAAACTTAAAAATAAGGGTAATGCTGTCAATGTAACTTAAATGCGTAAAAGCTTATTATTGTTAGGAAACTCACATCCATGATAAGTAAAAAACAATCAGAAAACAAAGTTAATGCTCTTACAAAAACGCTGTCTTCTTTGGGCATCTTAGCTGGAGTAACTATTGCGGCAACAACCCTACAAGCAACATCAGCCAGTGCAGCAACAGTTGTTTGGACGGATTGGACATCAGCAACGACAGGTACAAGTGGATCAGCTACGGGAACCATTGGAACCATCACAGTAAACTATACTGGGGATGTCTTTTTTGCACAAACAGCAGCTGGAACTAACTACTGGGAGCCCTCGCCTGGAATTCCTTATATTAACAACAGTGTGATCAGTAATGCACCACCAGCAAGTGACATAATTGCCTTAAACACTGCAACGACTGGTTCGACAACAAATAAGCTGACTTTTTCGCAACCGATCACCAATCCTATCATGGCTATTAATAGCATGGGACAACTAAGTATAACTGTTAGCTATACTTTTAATACACCGTTTAATATCCTTAGCTTTAACAGTACCATTACAAATAATCCTGCTTACTGGGGTTATGGGCAATTGACACAATCAGGAAATACTTTAATTGGGACAGAAGGAACTGGGGCTATTCATTTTATTGGAACGTATTCATCCATTGAATTTAGTGTTGATAACCCTGAAACTTGGCATGGGTTTACAGTAGGTAAGCTAGAACAAGTCCCCGAACCCACCTCTACCTTCAGCCTCCTCTCTCTCGGCACAATCGGCGCAGCCTCAACCCTGAAGCGCCAACTGAAGTCATCTCAATACACCGAAAAAGCAACCACAAAAGTCGGCTAAATTGCCTCTAAAAATACCATAAATGCCCCTTCATTCAGTCAGTTGAGGGGGGTATTTTTTGTGTATTGTTTATTGTCTATTATTTAGGGTTTGCTGAATAAATATAAAAACCTTGTTGTATAAGACTTTTAGACTTTTTTCCCCTCAAAAAGTGCCAGCACTTGGAGTGATCGGGGGGAAAATTCAGGTACTTTTTCCCTGAAAATTAGGTAGTTGACCACATGAAAATCGGTAAAACCCTACACCCCACACCCCACACCCTGCCCCCACGAAAAACTTTTTCAGCAAACCCTAAATAAGAGGGGTTATTCATAATGAGTCCACATCCGTATAACTTTGACAACCTTCTCTTCTGGAATAACCTGATAAACCAAACGATGCTGAATATTAATACGTCTGGAATAATAGCTCGCTAAATCGCCACTGAGTTTCTCATAAACAGGATAAGATTGATACGGATTTGACTTAAGAATATTTAATAACTCGTTAGCTTGTTTTGCCAACCCAGTACGAGCCAGCTTTTCAGCATCTTTTTTCGCTTGTTTGGTAAAAACCAACTGCCAATTATCCATTTAAAATTGCTCTGATACTCGCCTCATCCACACAATCTTCAATAGAAGTTTTGCCACCTTCAATAATTGAATCTACCATACCCGGAATAGAATACAAATAAAGCGTTTCTTGAATAGAGTTCCAATCTTCCTCAGCAATTAAAATAGCATTTTTTTTAGTACCAGATAACAAAATCGGTTGATGATTATCATTGGTATCATTCACTAATTCATCAATTTGTTCTTTGGCTTCAGTAACAGTAACAATTTTCATGTAACTATCCCTTAAATTAACAACAAGAGCGTAACCAATTTTAACACAAGTTAAGTATTGTTCAGTATAATAGCACCTTTTCTAAATATTTGTCAAATTTATTTTTGCTTATTCTCGTTGCCAATTCTTGATAAGTTGTCTTGCTCTGAAGAATGGTACATTGACTGATTGATTACTTTTCTGGGTGTTCCTAGTGGATTGAGTAAAGCACTAATAAAAACATTGGTATCTATAACAACTCGATTAGGATTCATCTACTAATAGTTCTGTTAGTTTATCTTCTGTCAAACCTTTAGCTTGAGCCTTTTTGCCGACTTTATCCATAATTGAGATAAGACTTTCTGAATTTTCCTCAATTGTAAGATTAACTTCTTGTTCAGGAGAAAATCCTAACTGAGCGATTAGTGTAGGAATCTCCGATACCTTAATATTTTTGAGAACCTGTTGCATGGCTTAACTAGGTGTATCTTCAACCTTGATTGTACTCTATTCAATCACATTTAACGGTGTTCCTAAAATCATCCTCGACCTCTTCGCCGCAACTTCAACCCTCAAGCACCAACTAAAACCCTCCCAATCCACCGAAAAAGAAACCACAAAAGTAGGCTAAATTGCTTCTAAAAACGGGATAAATTGCCACTTCATGTCATCTTGAGTGGGTTTATTTTTTACCTTTATTAACTTGATTAAATACCTTAAAAATTGACAGCAATCGCACTATAGCAGAATGACAAAACCTTCCTGAGTAAAATGTTTATCATGGGTCAATATCTCGATAATTTCCATTGCGATCGCTCTGTCACGAGTAGGGTGCGTTCCCTGATGCCATCCTTGTTACTCCATTTTTTGATCATGGGGAACGCACCATCTTTAAGTTAAAATTTAGGCGGACAAATAAAGCTAAGTCGAGAAAGCAATGAAAATCAAAGCTATTATCCATCCCGCCGAAGAAGGAGGTTACTGGGCGGAAGTTCCTGCACTCCCTGGCTGCATAACAGAAGGGGATAGTATTGATGAACTCATCAATAACCTTCAAGATGCCATCCAAGGCTGGTTAGAAGTTGCCAACGAAAGCCAAACACCAGAGCCTATTTCATAGGAGAGAAAAAAACCTTAACCGAGTAGTATTGACGGACCCGCCATCACTCCGGCAATTTGTCTGTCCAACTGTTCTAAATTTTCTGCCGGTTCAAGGCAGCATAACCCTTGACAAATTAACCCAAATGTGCTAAGGGGCAAACTGGCATCGACTCGATAGACCGCAGTGGGCAAATAGCGACTTAACAGCGGCTCGATCGAGCTTTCTGGGGCGCGCAGACAGAAACCGTGACGATAGTGATCGAGGGCGACAAATAAACTGGGGCAAGCGGTGGGGGACTCTTCTAGGATGGTACTAAAAGATTGCAAGGCCTTTTCGGCCCGATCGAGATATTCTAGATTTTCCGTCAATCGCGACAGACGAACTAAATTAGCGATCGCAATTCCGTTGGCCGAAGGGGTGGCATTATCCGTATAACCCCGTTCTCGCACGATCAGATCGAGACTATGATCAGAAGCAGTATTAAAATATCCTCCCTCATCCTTGGACCAAAACCAGCGATCAAATTCCCCCTGTAAATCGATAGCCGCCTCTAACCAGCGAGTTTCTGGGGGATTAGCCGTTTGCAAGTCCAGTAAAGCCTTAATAAAATAGGCAAAATCCTCCGATTGGGCCAAAACCGAGGCCTGACCCTGATAATTCAAGCGCTGAAAACGTCCATCTAACCACTGATGCTTGAGAATAAACTCGGCCGCTTGAGTAGCCATTTGCCAGTACAAAGGTTCGCTAAAGACGGCAAAGGCCCGGGCTAAACCAGAAATCATTAAACTATTCCAAGCGACAATCATTTTCGTATCCGTTACCGCCGGAATCCGTCCCGGCCAAGAGACGGTTTTCGCCTCTTGATTGTCTCTGGCCGGGGGAAAAAGAGCTAATTGGGCTTGAGAACTGCCATAACGCCGAATAAATAACTTATCGAGGATATTTTCTATCTCCTCCGATAATTCTCCCCCTTGCCGACGTTGCAGGACATTACGACCCTCAAAATTCCCCTCGGCAGTGACGATAAAATTAGCCTGCAGCAGCCCCAATTCCTCGGTCGAGAGATAATCCCTTAACTCCAGATCCGACCAGACATAAAAGGACCCTTCCTCCGGTTCCCTATCCGTGGCATTCTCAAAACTATCGGCATCTTGGGCCGCATAAAAATAACCTTCTGGGGCGGTCATTTCCCGTTTTAGCCAGTTAACCGTGCCTTTAATCCCTCTCTCAAAGGCCGCCTCTCGATCACCCGCACTCCACAAATTGGCTAAATATTCGACAATTTGCCCGTTATCGTAGAGCATTTTTTCAAAATGGGGAACTGTCCACGTCGAATCCACCGTATAACGATGGAATCCTCCCCCCACATGGTCATAGATTCCCCCCAGGGCCAGATCTTCCCCCCGTTGATAGGCCGCTTGCCGGAGGGAATCCTCAAAATCGTCACCAAAGCGACTACCCTGCAAAGCCAGATTAGCATAGGGAATCATCGGAAAACTGGGCCGACCGTAGTTATTGGGATTAACCCGAATCACCGCCGTATTTGTCTCGATTCCTGTGGCTAAAAGGTAAGGAGCGGCTAAATTGGTCTCTGCTCGGGGTAAAATAGCTGATTGACGCAGTGCGCCCAGCATTTCGGCCGTAAATTTGCTTAATTTCTCCTTTTCCTCGTCATAATAACGACGTACCGATTGCAACACTTGCAGAAAACCGGGCCGGTTAAAGCGCGGTTGCACGGGAAAATAGGTGCCACCATAGAAGGGAATTAAACTATCCGGTGTTAGGAATACATTCAGAGGCCAACCCCCTTGACCGACCATCATCTGCAATGCTTGCATATAGATGCTATCGATGTCCGGTCTTTCCTCGCGATCAACTTTGATCGGCAAAAAATACTGATTGAGATAATCGGCAATGGCCCGATCGGAAAACGCTTCTCCTTCCATAACCGTACACCAATGACAGCTAGAATAACCGATCGAGAGAAAGAGCGGTTTATCTTCCCTCCTGGCAATTTCTAGGGCGCTGTCACACCAATACCACCAATCGATCGGGTTTTCGGCGTGTTTTCGCAGGTAAAGACTTTCAGATTCAGCCAGATGATTAGTCATGGGAAAAGGGGATTTTTTGCTCTTGCTGCTTATTAGTCTAAGCTAATTAGAGACTAACCGGAATCAAGCCTCCGCTCATGCTGAAAACTTCGATCGCCCTAGGATTTTTTCTCACTCAATCTTTGCCCCTTAACCCGCAAGTGCAGGGGGTGGCTAATCATTTAATTGGCGTTATGGATACCAGGGAACAAGCGCAGACTAACCCCCGCATTGCTAAGGTGCAAATGACTACCTGTGCCGTGGATTTTTCCCCGAAACAGGATAGTATTTATCTTTATCAGGAACAGGCAATTATCGATCGCTTAAATCAACCCTATCGTCAAAGAATTTTAGTCATTCAACCTAGCCCCGATAATTCCACTGTGGAATCAAAAGCTTATAGGTTAAATAATGCCCCTAACTTTATTAATTTTTGTAACAAAGACTTGACAGAAAGAAAATTAAATGTATCAGATTTGGCCGAGTCGGTGTGTACTGTGTTTTTAAAACCGATAGCGGGGGGTTATCGGGGAGAAACTCCCCCCCAGGGTTGTCCCACTAATGCCAGAGGTGCGGTGAAAATAACTAATACAATTATTCTACATTCCCAGGGCATGGATACCAGCGATCGAGGTTATGATAGCCTTGGTCGGCAGGTATGGGGAGCGCAGGATAATGTCTATCAATTTCGCTGGCAAAAACCCTAAAATCGGCTTTCTTGTTTCATTAATGCCACATCGGCAGCAAAATAGGTCAAAATCAAATCGGCCCCCGCTCGTTTCATACTGATTAAAGTTTCCAAAATCAGGCTTTTTTCGTCAATCCAGCCCTGTTTTGCCGCCGCTTTAATCATTGCGTATTCACCACTGACGTTGTAAGCGGCGACGGGAAGATGGCTACTATCGCGCAGACGACGGATAATATCGAGGTAGGCGAGAGCGGGCTTAACCATAATAATATCTGCCCCTTCTGTTATGTCTAAACTGGCTTCCCGTAAGGCTTCCCGACTATTAGCCCCATCCATTTGATAGGTTTTCTTATCACCAAATTTTGGTGCTGATTCTAAGGCATCTCGGAAGGGACCATAATAAGCAGAGGCATATTTAGCCGTATAAGCGAGAATTCCCACATCCAGATAGCCAGCCGCATCTAAAGCTCGACGGATCGCCCCGACCCTACCATCCATCATATCGGAAGGGGCGACGAAATTAGCCCCGGCTGCCGCTTGCGAGAGCGACATTTTCACTAAAACTTCCAGGGTTTCATCGTTGAGAATTTTACCGTCCTCCACAATACCATCATGACCATAAATCGAAAAAGGATCGAGGGCAACATCGGTAATAATAATTATTTCAGGGACTTCTTTTTTAATCGCTTTCACCGTTCTTGGCACTAAACCATCGGGATTATAACTTTCTCTACCGAAATTATCTTTTTTATCTTCGGCAATCAGGGGGAAAAGAGCGATGGCATTAATGCCTAAATTATAAGCATTAACCACTTCTTTGAGCAATAAATCAAGGGAATAACGATAACAATCGGGCATAGAAGGAATAGCCACCTTTTGATTTTCTCCCTCCATGATAAAGAGGGGATAAATCAAGTCATTAACGGTTAATTCAGTTTCACGAACAAGACGGCGAATCGCTGGAGTATAACGAAGACGACGGGGACGAATCAGCATGATAAGTAGTTGAACAAAAGTAAAGTTAACCGTGGGGTAAGGATTCAGGAGTCAGGAGTCGGTCGTCAGTAAGAATTGCGGCAATTTACATTTCTTAAGATAGACAACAGAATTTATGTCCGACTACTTAACAGCGCGTCAAAAATAAAAAGTAAACAGTAAATAGCTGGTTTTGCTCTAGTTTTTTGCTTAGGAAAAAACCGGGGATAGGACGATCAAATAATCCTGATCCCCCTGACTAATTAGTGAAAATCGGGACTATGACGAATCAAACTCATAAACTCTTGACGAGTCTTAGCAGAATCGGCAAAAATACCGCGCACGGCACTCGTAGAAGTCCAAGAACCGGGTTTTTCAACCCCGCGCATTACCATACACATATGAGTCGCTTCAATCACCACAGCTACCCCTTGAGGTTGTAGTAATCCTTGCAAAGCATCGGCAATTTGTGCGGTTAAACGTTCCTGCACTTGCAGTCGTCTGGCGTACATTTCACAGATGCGGGCAATTTTCGATAAACCGATCACTTTCCCGTTAGGAATATAGGCAACATGAGCGCGGCCGATTATCGGTAAAATATGGTGTTCACAGGAGCTAAACATATCGATGTCTCGGATTAAAACCATCTCGTTAGCATTCTCGTGAAAAACTGCCCCATTCAGCAATTCATCCAGGGATTGCTGATAACCAGAAGTGAGAAATTTTAGGGCTTTTACTACTCGTTTAGGAGTGTCTCGTAAACCTTCGCGATCGGGATCTTCTCCTAATCCTAACAGCAGTGTTCTTACCGCTTGCATCATCTCGGCTTCCGATACCGGCGATTTAGGTTCGGTAATCACTTCGGGAAAGTGATTGTAGTCATCATTGTCGAAAATTGCTTTGGACTTAGCTAAGGTCATAGATATTTTTACAGACTGCAATAGTTAATTGATCGGCAAAGTTTTCTGATTTTACCAATTGTCAATAAATACCCTTTGCTAGAGTATTTATTTTTCTGGGCATCTAGACGATAACTAATGAAAGCTATCGGTTTATTTCCTCGTCTTTGGGGTTATCTCCGGTGCGGAAACCTGGAAAAATTGATTTTCCTAGTCACCGAAAAAGTCTTGAGTATCTCCCTAGTTAATTGAGGGCAGAGTTCTACTGCATAATTAATTTATTTTGTCAAGTAGTTCATTTGTTTGTTAGGGTAGTTCTCCTAGAATGATAATCGTTATCATTTTAACAAAAAATTTAGATTTACCAACAAAAATTTTGTCGCCAGATAAAGATAGTCCCGTTAAGCTATTTAACTTATTTTGAAGATGTAGAGATATTTTGCGATTTTATCGCTTATATTCAGCAATATTACTGATTTTTTGGTATTCTTCCTCCGAGTATAAATCCGCCGGAGAAGCAAGGCGATCGAGAAAGAGGATTCCTTCCAGATGATCGTATTCGTGTTGAAAGATGCGCGCGACAAAATCCCTGAAAACTTGACGGATTTCGCGACCATTGCGATCGCAATAGGCCACCTCGATCCACTGATGACGGGGGACAAAACCGCGTAAATTGGGGACACTGAGGCAACCTTCCCAACCCTTGACCATTTCCTCGCTGACCCGCAAAATGCGAGGATTAATCACGGCAGTGGGTGGCATCATCGGAGCGTCGGGATAACGAGGATTGGGGTGAGAAGCAACGATAAACAGACGCAGAGACCGAGCAACTTGGGGCGCGGCGATTCCCACCCCGTGGGCAGCTTGCACGGTGGTAATCAGGGAATCGATCAAATTTTGACAGTCAGAATCGAGAAGATTATCGATCGCTGGTGCTTTTTGCTGTAGAATTGGATTTCCTAATTGGGTGATTGTTAAAACTTGCGTCATCTGTCTAAAGATTAATTGTTTCGCTCTGAAAATCATTTTATCTTGAGGGGAAAAATCTCGCTAAACTGATAAGGTTTCCCCGCAGCAGCACTAGAGCAACTTTGTTAATCAAAATTAACCGTGGATAGGCGTTGGGTTTCATGCTTCAACCCAACCTACGTTCATCTTATATTTAATTACACCCACCCACTTAATCAAAATTAACCGTGGATAGTAGCGCCCAACAACTTTGGCATAATCTCCTAGAGCGTCTAAAATTACTATTAACCCGTCCCGCTTTCGAGACTTGGTTTCAAACGGCGACGGTTAAAGAATGGCAAAACGATCGCTTAGTAATTCAGGCTGCCAATCCCTTTATTCTTAACCATCTTCAGAAAAATTATCTGTCAACAATTGCTGAAGTAGTGCAGGATATCGTCGGTTATCCCGTCGAGATTCAACTAACGGCACAACAGGGCGATTCGATCGCTATTTTCCAGCCTCACACTAGCTTAGAATCAGAATTATCCCCCAGTAATCAACTTAACCCTAAATATAATTTTTCCCGTTTTGTTGTCGGTCCAACCAATCGTATGGCCCACGCGGCCGCTTTAGCGGTGGCGGAATTACCCGGAAGGGAATTTAACCCGCTTTTTCTCTGTGGTGGGGTGGGATTAGGTAAAACCCATTTAATGCAGGCGATCGGTCATTATCGTCTAGAATTATATCCCCAATCCAGGGTTTTTTATGTATCGACGGAACAATTTACGAATGATTTAATCACCGCTATCCGTCAAGATAGTATGGAAAGTTTTCGTAATCATTATCGCCATGCGGACATATTATTAGTGGATGATCTGCAATTTATTGAAGGAAAAGAATACACTCAAGAAGAATTTTTTCATACCTTTAATACCCTGCACGAAGCGGGAAAACAGGTGGTTTTAGCCTCCGATCGCCTCCCCAAACAGATTCCCAGTTTACAGGCTCGTTTAATTTCTCGCTTTTCTATGGGATTAGTCGCCGATATCCAAGCACCAGATATCGAAACTCGCATGGCAATTTTACAAAAAAAGGCCGAGTACGAAAATCTGCGTCTCCCAAGAGAAGTTATCGAATATATTGCCGTTAATTATACTTCTAATATTCGCGAATTAGAGGGGGCATTAATCCGGGCTACTACTTATATTTCTATCTCCGGATTGCCGATGACGGTAGAAAATATCGCGCCGGTTTTAAATCCACCAATGGCCAAAATTGCCACTTCTCCTGAGATTATTATGGCGGTAGTAGCGGAAAAGTTTCAACTCTCGATCGCCGATCTAAAAGGAAATTCCCGCCGACGAGAAATTAGTTTTGCCCGACAGATTGGGATGTATTTGATGCGTCAACACACGGATTTAAGCTTACCGCGCATTGGCGAAGAATTTGGCGGCAAAGATCACACCACCGTTATTTATAGCTGTGATAAAATCAACCTTTCCCAGCATCAAGACCGACAATTACAAGAAATCTTAGCCCAACTAATCGAGCGAATTAACTCCCTCAGTCGCAATCAGTAGTCGGGGGTAATTTTGACATCCTCGCCGCCCTAAAAGTGCGGCGATTCCTAAACCTCACGATTTAAGTTTCTGCTTCCACCACCGTCGCATACCACAGTTAAAAAACCATGTACTGTCTTACACAGAGTCCACAGACTTTC